>CAZEQP010000619.1:535-2943 GCA_964514345.1 uncultured Candidatus Obscuribacterales bacterium | reverse complement strand
CAGAGTCTATAACTACAGACAATAAATCGGACTCTTGTATTCGCAAAGCCCCAACTATAGGCACGCCCATTTTGCTTGTCACTGGATAGCCATCGGGGGTGGTGCCGTTGAGCCAGGCATTGAGTCGAGCTAAAAGAACTGCGACAGGATTTAAATCCAGAGCCAGAATTTCTTTTACATTAGTAGTAAGTAAAAGCATCAAGCTTATCCAGCCGGAGCCGGTTCCAAGCTCGACTACACTTTTGCCGTGAAATTGATCCTGGTTTTTCAATAATCCTTCGGCAAATGTCCTTCCCCACATCTCAGGAGAAAAAACAGCTGGAGTAAGAAAGAGTCTTATCGGCTGGTCCAAATTTGTGAGAGTCATCTTGCGCAGCATCAAATGCTGGTTGCTTTTTTCGTCGCCGGATTCAAGACGCTCAGCCAGTTTATGCAATTCACCAACGGCATGAACTCTATGTTCTGAGTCTTCCAATCTGGCAAGCAGGTCTTTCAAAAAAGAAATTGTCTTTTCCGGGCTTGCCTCTTTCTCCAGTTCGATCATATAAGCCTCTAATTTTTACGCAAGCGTCGCAACTCTGCCCATGGATCTGAACCAGATCCACCTGAGTCTGATTTGGATGCAGGTTTGTTTTGCACTTTTCCTTTTTCCTGATTCACTGCTTTTGCGTGCGGGTGTGGATGAACTAGATTAGCATGTCTCAACGCAGGTGTTGAAGTTCTCACTCTGCTTTGAAGTTTATCATTGTCCACTAGTTTTTCGGTTTTACCTGATTTAGAAATGGTCGTATCATCCAGATTGATATTTTTTTCTGCCAGCCCGGCAAAATCAGAAGTCATTGTTGTAGCCGGCACTTCAGGTCGCTTGGCGGTCCAGCCGACAACAGAAGCCACTCCCAGACCGGCAAAACCCAATATCAAAAATAACATGAGCCAGAGACTGAATTGAGGCAAAATAGCTAACGGTCCTGACGTTTCCACCTGTCCGCTTCCGCTACGTTGCGCCTTTATTCGAATTGATGAGCTACTCAATCCCTGAGCGCGAATGGCATGCTTGAAAGCGCTTCTTTCTTTGGCGGTCCAAGATTCGCCTAAAATCTTCAAAATGATCTCTTCCATTTCAAAAGCTGTCTGGAAGCGGTCTTCAGGATTTTTGGCCATTGCTTTGAATATGACCGATTCAAGCTCAGGCGGCAGGTCTTTGCGCGGGTTCACTTTGGCAAAAGGTAGTGGTATTTCATTTACATGTTTATGCAAAAGCTCATACAAATTACTGTTGGGAAAAGGGTCTTGTCCCATTAGCATTTCATACATTACACAACCGATTGAATAGATATCGGAGCGATTGTCGGTTGCTTGCCCCTTGCATTGCTCCGGACTCATATAGGGCGGGCTGCCCCAGATTTCACCTGAATTGGTGAGCTTATTATTTTCCTGACCTATTTTAGCCAGACCAAAATCGACTACTTTGGCGTAACCGGCGTCTTCATCCATCAAAACCACATTGCCTGGTTTTATGTCGCGATGAATGACACCGTTTCTATGAGCATGCTCCAGTGCACTTAAAATTTGCAAAGAAATATTGGCGAAAGACGGCACTTCAAGCGGACCTTGCTCGCTCAATATTTTGTCCAGGCTTTTGCCTTTCAATAAGTCCATCACCACATATGGTTGTCCCATATCGTCAATAAGACAGTCGGTAACAGTCACAATGTTGGGATGGTTGAGTGTACTCAGACTATCAATTTCACGTTGAAAACGCTCTCTGTATATGGGTTTGGTGTCTATCTGCAATTTGAGAGTTTTCACTGCCACATGCCGGTTCAGACGCAAATGCTTGGCCCGATAGACCACACTCATTCCACCCGAGCCGATTAATTCTTCTATGAGATAACGACCGTCAAGTACTAAACCCAAAAGAGGATCGCTTGCTTTCCTTGATTGGTTCTGGGAACTTTGCAAGCCGTTTTCAGATTTTTCAGAAATCGTGGGATCTAATTCAGGAATTTTTATTCTCCTTTATCGACCCAGACCTGGTCCCGGTCTTCTGTTTGGCCCGTTACCTGAAATCAAATGAAAAGGAGTATCAAAGTCGCTGAATCCTCTGTCCTTAGCAAACTGGCGAACATCTTTCATCCCTCTAATCAATCCCTGGACATCTTTGTTTTCGTGGCAGCGATGAAGCTCCGAACATAATTGCTTTGCTCTGGCTACTCCCTGCTGATCTCCTTTAGCCTGAAAACTCTGTTCCATTTCTTGTATTTTTCTCTGAACAACCCCGACAAAACCTGTTGGATTCTGTTCTATGTCCGAATTGGAAATTTGAGGATTGCTTGACGCGGAAGATAAAGAAGGGGAGGAGCCAGATCGAGATCGGGTTCAGGCCGAGATCAGGAGAGGCCTGGGGC
>CAZEQP010000619.1:0-525 GCA_964514345.1 uncultured Candidatus Obscuribacterales bacterium | reverse complement strand
AGATCCAGATCCAGACCCAGACGAAGACCGACCTGAATTTACCACATTACCGTGAATGCCTTTGCCTTGCGCCACTTTTTTAGCCTGAGCGGAATGTTGTTCTTGACCTGTAAGCTTGTCTTCTAACAAAGTAAGTTTGTTAAAGATTGCCTTCTGCTCATCGTTTGCTTTGATAGAACTTTCAAGGTCTGTATACAACTGCTCGAATGGTTTGACTCCGGTGCCTTGCTTGCGCAAATTATCAATACGCTCCCAGACCAGTATTCTTCTTTCATAAAAAGGACCGGCGACTACTTCAGGTTGATTTTCCTGTACGACAGGAGTGAGGGCAAGTGAGCCTAATAGCTCTTGGGCATTGACATTTCCTGATGAGTAATCAGCAACTTTCTGACGAGAGATGATTGTATATTTTGCCTCTTTTCCCCCGTTTGAAAAAATGATTTTGCAAGAATTTTGCTCTTGACCGGCGGCATCGAATAATGCCTTGGATACAAGCAATGCGTCAATTTTCAAATCTTGATCCGA
>CAZEQP010000618.1:0-2952 GCA_964514345.1 uncultured Candidatus Obscuribacterales bacterium | reverse complement strand
CCAGCATTTTTTCAAACCTGACTAAATCGAAACTACTGTCTAGCTCAGGACCTATCAAAAAGGTGGCATTTACAGCACGGACCGATGGTAATCTGCTTCGCTTCAATTACGTTCTCAACGTCACCGAAAAACATCATGAATTAATCGAGTGGAAACGCGCAAGTGGTGATTTTAAGGAAAACGAAGGATACTGGAAACTATCGCCACTAGACCATGGCAAAGCGACGCTTGTAAGTTATGCAAAACACATTGACGGTGGATTATTTCTTCCTCAGTTTTTGTTGAAAAAATCCATCCGCAATTCCATTCCAGTAATTTTCGGCGAGCTAAAAGTTGCCGCTGAGTCGAGGCAGGTAGCCTCAGGCAATCCATAATTACGATTCAATTTTAAATGCTTTTGTACTTTATTGCATTGGAAACTACTAAAAGACCAAATACCAGAAAAACAGAGCCCAAAATGCTCGAAACTAGAGAAACGCCAGCAAGACTCGGCCCAATGCTACCAAATAGAATACCACCAACCCAAGCACCAACAATTCCAGTTAACATGGCGGTAAATATGCCACCCGGTATTACCCCTGGCGTCATTCTATCTGCAACGATTGCGCAGGCACACGCAATAAACAAGTAACAAAGAAAAGCTTGGGCTAACATAACTAACTCCTGGGGTATACTTCCAACGTAACATCAATCGTGTGAAAAATAGGAAAAAATCAATCTTCTTTGTTCAAGGAGACATTCACATTCCCATTCGTGCTATGGCCAGATTGAACATTCAATCGTGTTCAAAGGAAATTCTATGGCTGTATCTTCACTAAAAGATGTACTCGTCAATTTAGAACGAGTGATTCCACTGGCGTCAGATATGGTGCTAAGAGGTGATTTGGCACAGTTGAAACTATTTCTGGGTCCTGCTTACAGAGGACTTATCCTTCAGGCAGCTCACGGCGCCTCCAGCACAACTTTTAAAACAAGCCAAGATGTTCAGTTCGATTGGCTCTATAATCGAGATCAGCCTGTGATGAAAAGACTCTACGAAGCGGCAAATTCCGCTCAGTGGAATTCTATCCTGGATATAGACTGGAGTCATGAATTTGATCCTCTGGATCAAGTCAATCATATAATTCCTGATAGCTATTGTCCCGGAGTTGTTTTACCCCAGTGGGCAATACTTTCAGCGGGAGAGAAAGCACAGCACAGGCAGGCTCTATTGAGCTGGATTCTCAGTCAAATTTTGCATGGCGAGCAGGGAGCACTCTTTGGTGCTGCCCAAATCGTTCAAGCCATGCCCTGGATGGACGGAAAGCTACTTGGATCAAGTCAAATTGCCGACGAAGGACGCCATGTGGATGTGTTTCACAGATATCTTACTGAAAAGTTAGGCAGAATGTACCATATCAATGACAATCTTTTTGTCCTTACTGAAGCGCTTATGGCAGACACACGCTGGGACGTAAAATTCCTGGGTATGCAAATAATGATTGAAGGCTTCGGCTTAGGAGCATTTACTATGCTCCGAAATATTGTAACCGAGCCTACTCTCAAACATATTCTTGAGCTCATCATTATGGACGAATCAAGACATGTGAATTTCGGGGTTCATGCCCTGGAGCGTTTTTACAGAACCGAGTTAAACGAGCGAGAAATAAGGGAACGCGAGGATCTCGCTTATGAAATTTCACTGCTTTTGCAAAGACGATTTCTTGCTCATGAAATTTTCGAGGAATTCTGGACCCATTGTTTCAATATTCGGCAATGGGACAAATTTGTGAATAAGAGTCAGTTGATGAGCATGTTCAGACAATCAATGTTTCGCCTGATTATTCCTAATCTAAAACGCATCGGACTCTTGTCTGAGCGAATCAAACCCAGGTACGCTCAACTTGGAGTTTTACAGTACGAAAATGCCCCTTCAGTGTACGAAATGAGCACTGATCAAGTTTTGTCTATGACTTAAATTCAGGCACAACGACTTAGCTCGCGCACTCGCTGAAATCGCGGGTCGGAAAACATCTTACCTGCGCCCAGTGCAACGCACGAGAGTGGATCATTGGCGACAATCACAGGCAGCTGAGTTTCGCTCAGGATTAACTGTTCAAGAACCTTCAGCAGTGCCCCGCCGCCCACTAAAATAATGCCCCGGTCAAATATGTCCGATGCCAACTCCGGTGGGCATCTTTCTAATGTCCTTTTAACCGCCTCGACAATCTGATTTAAGGGACCCGAAATGGCCTCACTTATTTCCTCTCGAGTAAGAGAAAGCGTTTTAGGCACTCCGGAAGTAATGTTCAATCCCAAAGCCTGAACATGACCGTTGTCGTTAGGTGCCTCGTGCAAACTAAGTCTAAATTTGAGCGCTTCGGCAGAATTCTCGCCGATTTCCAGAGAATACTTTGTTTTCAAATAAGATCTTATGGAATCGTCAATATCATTTCCTGCCACTCGAATAGATTCGCTCACCACCATTCCGGACAGTGATATCACAGCCACTTCTGTGGTGCCTCCACCTATATCGACAATCATTGATCCGATTGATTCGGTAACGGGCTGGTCGGCTCCAATTGCCGCGCAAAGAGGCTCTGACGGCAAATAGACGCGGCTTGCCTTTGCGTGTTCAGCAATCTGTTGGATGGCAGTCCTCTCAACACCGGTAACCCCATCCGGAATTGCAATTATTATCTCGGGATTGCGCAACTTTCCTTCTTTGGCATATACACGCCTTAAAAATTCTTCGAGCATATAAGATGTTTCTTTTATATTTGTTACTACGCCGCTACTTAGTGGGTGACTTACTCTTATGCCGCGAGGAGTTCGACCAATCATAGCAAACGCTTCGGTGCCGAATGCTACAGGGAGATTTGAGTTTTCATCAATTGCGATAACAGATGGTTCGCACAGCACTATGCCTTTATTCTCTAAATAAATTAGAGTGTTGCTTGTGCCTAAGTCGAT
>CAZEQP010000617.1:0-2957 GCA_964514345.1 uncultured Candidatus Obscuribacterales bacterium | reverse complement strand
AGGGCGAGTATATAAAGGATGACATGAGGGGCTTTTTAGACTTAGCCACCTGTTTCAAAACTGATTGCAATTCGGCTGAAGCGCTAGCATTCTTTGATTTTATTGAGGTTCCGGCGTTTGCCACGACGGAAACAGGTGTCCCGTCTGGCAAAAGTAGAGCCACTTCACTCCAGTCTTTGTGCAGAGCAAGAGCGGTGGAAATAGAAGCACAGCTTGAATCGTGAGCACTCAAACTGGTGGAAAGACTTTCAATGGCGCTTATAGCCGAGACCGAACTTAATTGTGCTTGAATCCACTGACTCAAAGACCTTGAGCCAATACCGGCTTTGAAAGAGGTGGAACGCAAAGTCTCTTTCTGGATAAAATCATATTGCTTCCAGAGGAATAAACTGCCTGAAGCAACCAGTGGAAGGGCTACAGCCAGACACAAAAGCACCATCCGCATGCGGATACTGACATTTTTGAAAAACTTGTCAAGCACCTTAATACGCATAACAGTTACCTCTAGCTGGAGAAATAATAGAGCTGTTTCCACTAAATATAATATAGGTGAAACACGCAATTTCACTAGTTATTTGCGCTTTAAGTGGGAAGATTACGTACTTACTTTTATTAGGCAAAATTAGTATTTGAAACCTTCTGATTATTTTTGCGCCAACTCAACCGACACTTGACCGTCAATTCGAGCAATAGCATCGAAAGTTTTGTTGAAATCGAGTGGAACAATTTCATCCAGAGCCTTTTGCGGGTCCACTTCAAACAGTACCCGGCTGTCGTTTTCCATTTCAAGCCGGCTGAATTTTCCTGTAGCCAAAAGTGTGTCGACCCTAATCAATTGAGCCAGAAGACAGTTTCTATCAGCTTGCAGGGCTTTTAAACAAAGACGAAATGCAGAACGCGCTTTACCCTGAGCGAATGAAGCACAGCTTGCCGCCGCTAAAAAATCTGCTTTCAATTTTTTCTCGCCGGAAAGTTCCGGATGATTAGCCATGAACACGAACTTTTCCCGGGCATAATCGAATTTTTTCAAATGGTAAGCCAGGGTGGCATTCAAAAAGGCAGTGTATATCGAACTTTTATAACGCCTGTTCAACATTTTTAAATGTGCTTTCGACTCTTTAGTCAGACCGGCCAGATGATACAAATGTGCCAGACGACAGATTAGAGCTGGTGAATCAGCAATGTTTTTTTCCTGGCGAATCAAGGCGACAGCTTCTTGCAAACGCTGATTAGCCACCGGCCGGCTCAGTTGTGAGAACCAGTTTCGAGTCGGTTTTGCACCGGCAACAAACATAAGAACTGAAAGTACTATGGCACTTAAGCCTAAAACCCAGAAGTCTTCACCGCCAAATTTAGTATCAAAATCGATAATCGACCAGGGACCGAATGTAAGACCCAGGGCTGAAAAGATTTGATTGCAAGTGAGGTTGTAGCCGGTCAAAAAGACCAGCGAATATCCAAGCAAAGTTGAAAATAAAGGATTGGGACGCAAAAGAAAAACAGGAAGAAGCGCCAGAAGAAAGGCAAACAAAACCAGCTCGCCTGAAATAGCGGCAAGCACTGTTTTGCTTTGCGACCAGAGAGCCGTTTCAAGATCAAAAGTGTAGTAATAGAATCCAAAATTAGTGATGCGGGCGTCTCCGCCCAGCGCTCTTACAATAGATTGAGTACCGAACATTTTGAGCAAATTGGAAAGAGGAAAAATAACGAAAAAAACCACTCTCCACAAAAGGCGTCTGCTTTCTTCAGTCAAAGTCTCGGACAAAAGAGAATGACGAGATACAAACACCCGATAAAGCGTGCTCAGGGCAAGACCGGCTGCCACCAGGTTGATCAGGACAAGAAAGACTTGAGTCAAACTATTTATAGGGGGTATAGACATGGATGCCATTATAGAAGTCAGCGCAATTGACAAGCCTGAAAATAAGTTATTCAAGAAATGGACTTTTAGCCCCTGGCCTTGTTTTTGCCGGATGTCAGTGCATTAAGTTCCGGTAACACTTCTTCTGCCAGGTCATAATTAAACCAAACTAAGCTTTCAGCTTCTGAGAGCAAGTTGGAAAGAATTTCTTGTGCTCCTTCAATATCGCCTGAATTGGCTAAATTTACAGCCTTATAAAAGTAGGGGTCCCCATGATCGGGCGCCAGTTCAATTGCTTTATCGAGATATTGCCGGGCTTTGCCCAGTGCATTTTCTGTTCTTGGAACCTGCGGCAATAACTTGCCGTAAAAGCAAAATGCCTGACACAACACAAGCGGGTCTTCATTTCTATCCAGTATTTGCTGGCAGAGGGCAATCGCTTTGCTTGGTCTGTTTGCTTGCGCTTCAAGATAAGCTTTCAACAAAATCACCTTAAATTCGGCTTTGTCGATGCCAACTTGCAAAAGTTTGTCCAGTATTTTTCTTGCCTCACCCAAATCCAAACCCAGTGCATAGTGCCTGGCCAGCTGCAATTGATTTTCGCGACTGGAATCTGTTTTCAATTTTTCTTTCAGCAATGAAAGTTTTTCCCGCCAGGCAGGATGTGTGCGTTTATAAAACCAGGCTTTCGGTGCTCCGCCGTTCACCAGATAAATGATAAAAACAGCAAGCAAAATATGACTGCCCAGCACCATATCAAACGCGTCTTTGAGGGGAGTGCGGTAAATCATGGCCCAGTCGCCGTCACCGGTCAGAACAGAAAGCAGTGTGTAAATAATCACTGTTCCGCCAATGGAAAGAATTCCTGAATAAACCCATAGTGCCACCACTGCCGGTGAGCGAGAGAGCAGAGCAAAAATCAGAAAAAGAAAACCGAATAATATTTGCACCACATTGCCGGCAAGAGTAATAATCAAATCTTGCAGGGCAGTGAAGTGACCGACAGGAACCACAAAACCAATCCAGGCACCATAATGAAATTCTTTCACAATGCCGCCTGCCCAGACAGTGTGGGCGGCGTGCCCCAACACATGAA
>CAZEQP010000616.1:0-2957 GCA_964514345.1 uncultured Candidatus Obscuribacterales bacterium | reverse complement strand
TGTATTTGATAACAGGCACAAATAAGGGTCTTCAGTGAAGACCAGTGAATTTGGCGGTAATGCTCTTTTAGATTCGAATGTTTTTAATTCATCATTCAACTGCTTGGGCCACTCACACATTGAAGGCAACAGATAAGCCATGAAGCCAGTGCAACTCAGGCAGGCACCAATCAAAGTCAGTGAATATATCTGTTCCGGCTGATTGTCGAACTTCTCTTTGAAAATGCTTGTAACCTGGCAAAAAATCCAGCACAGAACAAAATAAAACAAAATGGCATGATTGGTGTTGGGATATTGAGTGCCCAGAGTGTAGAGAGTAAAAGCGGCAGTAAGAGCCAGAAAGGGTAGAGACAACTTGAAAAATTCCTGCCCCTCCTCCACGTCTTTTTGAGGATGTCTGCCAAAAATAATCAGAACAAAAATGGCCGCCAAGATAATCAAAATTTTGAGCCAATCAAATCCAATCCAGGCCAGATGCTCACCAAGCATCGCCCAGTCGAAAGGCATTTTGGATGCAAACTGCATATGCTGGATAAAACCGTTTGCAGTTGCAAACTGGAGAAAGAGAAATATGCCTGCAAACAGTCCGGCACAAGACAGGCTCCATATGGCGGATTGTTTGAATCTTTTTTTCAGAAGCAAATAACAGATTATTGAAGCTGGAACGATAAAACTTGACTGTTTTGTGAAAACAGAAGCCACGCATAAAATAATGGACAACATGTTCAGCCTGAGCTTTCTTTTTTCCTGAGCGGTTTTCTCGGCTTGCAAAAAACGCTCAAGTGCAAAAAGACTGAGTGCGGTGGCAAGCATATCCACCCGACAATAACTGGACCAGATCCAGAGGGCAAAAAAATTCAAAAAAGCAAAACAGGCTATCCATGCCTTTTTTCTTTCTGCGCCGGTCAATATGAAGATGCGATATGAAACTAATGCGCTGGCACACAAAGATATCATGCTTATCAATCTTGCCATCTTTAATCCTGAAATAACGCCCAGCGCAGGCTGAAATATGGCTGCCAGTGCATAATACAACGGAGGATAAATTGTGACCATAAATGGTGCACTCTGCAGAGTGGCAGAATCGTAAATATTCTTGCCTTGAGCCAAAAGATATACTCCCCAGTAAGTGGGGCCTTCGTAATCTATTGGCAGATCAGCCAGACAAGCAACTGCAAAGCGGACGAAATAAAGAGTCAACTGCACCGCAATCAGTACCACAAGCAATGCCAGCGAAGTTTTTTTGAGAATGTCTTTCATCAAATTAGTTGAAACGAGCAAAAGCCAGCCTCAAGACTACAAATAAAGGCGGCAAATGGCAATTCAAAAAAATAAATGGCTCCCGAGGTGGGATTCGAACCTACGACCAAGTGATTAACAGTCACCTGCGCTACCGCTGCGCTACTCGGGAACATAGCAGTAATTAGATTCTAAACCAGGCCCTTAGACTATGCAATCCTTAAGATTGTCAAGTCCATAAAACTGTCACAAGAAGACAAAAACTACAAAAACGCAGGTGTATACTTATTCTATTAATGCAAACTCAAAATAGGTTTCTGACAGAAATGGTTCTATTTGGAGCGGAAAAAATAAGCCACGGCACGGCACCTGAAGCTGTGCAAATGATTCGTCAATATTTCAACCACCGGGGTCTGAATCCTGACAAGCACAAAGTAGCGGACGCCGAAGATTTCGGATACTGGCTGAGCGAAGGAAGCGCCAAAATATATATTTTTGTGCAAGAAAGTTCTCAGGACGCCGTTTTGAGGATAACCTCACCTCTGGTTTATCTTCCCGAAGATAAAACCAGACTGGAAGATATTTACCGCCACCTACTCGATCTTAACAGTTCAATGAGTAATTGCGCCCTGGCAACCCATCAAAATCTGGTATTGATCGTGGCTCAAGGACCGACACGAGGTTTAACCCAGGAAGAGCTGGACAATCTGGTCTGGCACATCGCATATGTGGCCGACATGCTGGACAACCAACTAGCCGATAATTACCACTGCCAGCTCTATCGCGAATGAAAACGGCAATCAGCATGGACAATCTGAACAAGGTGGTCCAACTTTCAATCGAGGCAGGAAAAATGGCCGCTCAAATGCGGTCAAGTATAGATATTCGAGAAAAAACAGGACCCCAGGACCTGGTCACAAGCGCTGATATAGCACTCTCAGAACTAATCGTGAGCGTTTTGCACCAGGAATTTCCCGGTACATTCATTGTTTCAGAAGAAGATATAGAGCTGCCGGGTGAGATAACGCCTGAACAAGCAAAAGAAATCTGGGTAATAGACCCCATAGACGGCACCGAAAACTATATTAGAGGTGATGGTCAATATTCAGTCATGATTGGTCTGTTGCGCGATATGCAACCAGTGTTCGGTTGTGTTTACGAGCCTCATACCAACCAGCTCTACTATGGCGGTGAGGGTCTGGGAGCCTGGAAAATGACACCGGGAGCAAATGAGGCGCCAAAAGACCTGGTCATGAATAAAGACATAAACAAATTCGACGGGGACACAAAGTCTGGTTTAAACCGAAAAACTCGTTTAATGATGGGACACCGCGACCGCAAAAAACATCCCTGGGTGGAAGAACTGGAATATATCCGTTTTGTCAAATATGGAAGTATCGGACTGAAAGTGGCACGCATACTGGAAGATCAGGCGGATCTGTTCATCCATCTGGCCGGAAAATTGAAAGTATGGGATACGGCGGCTCCCTCAGCCATTGCCATTGCAGCCGGACTGGAAGTGGGCACAATGAATGAAAACAACCTGTCTTTTCCTTTGCCCGAGGTTTATCACAGACATCCTGTCATAATCGGAAAAAAGGGCAGTCTCGACTGGTGCAGAAAAGTACTGGTAAATAATGCTATCTGATATCAATTCCACTGATTTGAATTATGAGTTTGTCGAGAATCAAGACGGGCTGTCCAGGCTGATTGAAAGA
>CAZEQP010000615.1:0-2962 GCA_964514345.1 uncultured Candidatus Obscuribacterales bacterium | reverse complement strand
AAGCTCTGCGGCTGAAAGCTATGAAAAAGTTCAGAAAGGCACGAGATAATCAAGTTTTCACTCACCGAATGGCTAGAAACTATGATGGTGAGCATCCTGTACTTAGAGATTACTGGCAGACCGGGGGCGAGCTTGTTCATTATTTAAGAGATTACAAATCTGCCAGAGTCCAGGCAGTAAAAGACGTGCAAGATGCAATTGAGATCTTTATGCAGTCTGCGGAGCTTCCCGGACTGAATGTGCATCGTTATTCTTTGTCTCCATCCAAATGGGCTCAATATGGTTTTGGACCTCCTGCCGGTGCACTTAAGTCAAGTCACAGCCAGCCTTACATTTTTGGCCGGGGCGAGTTTTATTTGAATGACTTCAATATAAGTGTCGGCGGAGGGAGCACCACTCTCTGGACTGATATTTATCACCGCATCGCACTATCCTGGCAGGATCAGCTGATTGTTCGTCATGCCATAGAATTGGCCAGACAAAAGCATCCGGATATGCGTCTTACGAATGGAGATTTCTTCAAGCTTGTAAAAGCAGAGTATGAAAATTTGCTTGGAACAGAACTTACTCCTGACTGGTATTTAAGAGTTATTGGTGTCAGAGAAAAACCACTTGAGTTGCGTCCGGATGAAAGAAGAATTGTTACTCAATTAGCTGAAAGTATCAAACTTTCGCTGGTGAAAGAAGAACGCATAATCCAGTTGAGCGAAAATTTGAATAAATTGACGCGACTTTCTGATAAGGATGAAAATGGTAGATATGTTCTGGCTCAACGTCTTTCTGCATACAGCAAAGAGGCTGATTATCCAAGAAATATATTCGGCACCGATGATATACCTGCCGACATTTTGAGTATATTGAGGTCCGACATAGACAAATTGACACCGGACAAGATCATTCGACTGTATGCCTATATAGATGAACGCATAGATATTATTCAAATTCAAGAACTTCCCGGTGCATTTAGAGAGCATTATGAACTGGTCAGCAACAAATTAGCATACACTCTCGATTCATCTGTTTATTTAAGTGGCTTGGTAGGTGCTCAGCACAATGCCAGATATTTGAGTCTTGAGTTTCCGGAGCCGATGCCTGTTTTGCAGGGGCATTTAGACAAACTGGCTGATCACAATGTAATTTTTTCTGAACAGGCAAGCAGAGATTTTGTAGATGGATTCCAGAGAATCAGAACATCTCAGTTATGGCAAAAGGATCTGACTTCTGCCTCATTTGAAATCCAGAGGTTGCTGAAAGAGCTTAACGAAGCAAAAGCAAAGCAAGTAAAAGATGATATTGCTTCTTTAGAGAGAGTGAAACAAGCAGAATCCAATTTACAAGCAAATGAAAGCTGGCAAATAATAGAGGCAAGAGCCAGAAATTTTGCTGAATATATGAACGACTTCAGAGTCGAAAATGATAATCTGCCGCTCAAGGTAAGTGTCGAAGAAATGTATGGCAGCGCTTATTATACAGGCGGCCTGATTGCTTTCAACTGGCGCAATTTTGTAAAACCGTTTGGAGATTCAAGTCTTCCTCAAGTTGCTATCCATGAACAAGGTCATGACTGGCAATTCCAGACCATGGTGAAATGGCTTTTCCTTGAAGTCAGAAAAGAAATGAACCTGCCTAATCTGCGCTTTGAAGACCTGTCATTCAGCGGTGAATTGAATGATTTCACATTTATGCATTTGTTGTACATGGGTCACGTTCCTCAAAATATCGAATGGATAAAGAGCGTTCTCCAACGCAATGGCAATGACATCACATTATCTGCCGAAGAAATGAATCTGGTCCATATTTTCCTGGATGGAATGAGAAGGTATGAAAATCTCACTTCCGGCACTGTTTACAGAATCGAGGATATCGATTTATTGCGCCGGATTTCAAAAGACTATTCTTTTTCAGAATTGCTGGATCACATAAATTCAGAGACAAATGGAGCACGACCAGCAGATATCATTTTTGATAATCAGCACCCCATCCCTCCTCAGCTTGAAGCATTCTGGAGAAGATGGAAAACGGCAAGCCCGCAAGAAAAATCCAGACTTGCAGACATATATGCACCGCTCAAGCCGCTTCTGGACATGCATGTGCAAAACAAAATCAGTTATATGTTCAAGGATGTGGCAGCGCAAAGAGTTTATTACTTCTTTAACACCCTTGAAATAGACTCGCAAGCTAAAGAAGTTTTTGCTCAGCAGAGAGTAGACGAAGTGGCAACACCAGTCTCTCTTGATTTCAGACCGTACAGATCAGACGCTTCCTGGACCAGATCCAGCACTGACGTTATTGGTAGAGTGGATTATAAACCCGGCAATCCGCAGGATCCTGTAGTGCTGCAAACGCCTTCTGCTGCGAATTTAAGACGCGGCACCGGCGCAAAAGCGGCTAATGACAATGGTCCCCTGCCTGTCTCCAGGCAGGGTGAAGTGGAGCCAATTGTTCAAGCTCTGGCTGAAAAAATCATCAGACAATATTCACCTGAGTTGGCTGCGGATCTGCAAGCAGGAAATTACAGACTGGTCATTGCCGAAAGTATTCACAGCATTGATGCTCCTGAAATAGACGGCGCCAGAATGTCCTGGGATGAAAGACCCAGAGGCTTCAAGAAAAATCAAACCTGGGAACAGGTGAATGCTTTCATGAGTGAATCCACAGGCACCATTTATTTGATGTCTCACTACAAAGATAAAGATGGAAACTGGGTATCGCTTGCCAGACAACTGGAGGAGCTGGAAAGAATTGGTGATTACACAGAACTGGCCAAACTGGAGGGTAAAATCGCCTGGGCATTAAGACATGAAGGAGGACACGGTTCTGATCATGTACTTGGGCGAATTTCGCAAGACCCCGAAGTGGAAGCTGCCGCCATCCGAGCTATGTACGCAAACCAGCATCCTCGCATGGGAGCGGATCATATAAGTGCCTTCAGACAAAGAAACGCATATTGGATGACTTTGCG
>CAZEQP010000614.1:0-2963 GCA_964514345.1 uncultured Candidatus Obscuribacterales bacterium | reverse complement strand
TGGAAGAGACCGATTGTGGCGGTTCCGTTTGTCATAATAAGCCAGGTTCCACTCGTATCGCCGCTGAAAGGTTGAAACCCAAGTTTCTCGTAGAAGACCCGGGAAGCTTCCAGATCTTTTACTGTCAAACTGACTGAAAAATTGCCTAAGTCCACTTCGGTTTTTTTCTGTGGTGGAGGACAACAGGCCGCTTCAGTTGACTTTTCGTTCTCGGCGGCGACCGGCAGAGCGGACAAAATCGAAAATGCACTCAACAGGACTGTCATTTTAATGTTGGACATAATGCTTACCTCTTTTGGTCGCAGGAGCACAGAGCTTTGCTAGCCGGACAGTTTACTATATTTGAAAATTTAATTTTGCCGATTGAACCTTTTGCCCAAAATTTTCGTATTAACAATTAGCAGGTTGCGTTTCGGAGTTGAGCATCGCCATGAAAACATCATTAAAGTTATTGAGCATCGCCGCGTCTTTGGTTTGGGTTTTGAATCTGATTGTGGCCGAACAGGGAAAGGCTGCGCCAACAGTATCCACTAAGTATGACCAGTGGAACGACCAAAACAGGAATAGAGACATCCCGGTCAAATATTACATCCCAGCGCCGCAGACAGAACCTTACCCTGTGGTGATTTTCTCGCACGGGCTGGGAGGCTCAAGGGAAGCTGCTGTTTATTTTGGTGACTATCTTTCAAAACATGGCTATCTGGGTGTGTTTATACAGCATCCGGGTAGTGATGAGTCTTTCTGGAAGTCAGACTTTGATATCAATAAGGAAGGTGTAGACCGTACCAAGCTTTTAGCCAGATTCAAGAAACAAGTGATCAACCCGATGCATGCTGTAAATCGCGCTAATGACGTCCATTTTGTCGTCGACATGCTTGAAAAAGTGAACACATCAGATCCTGTTTTGAAAGGAAAATTGGATCTGAATAAGCTTGCAATTGCCGGGCACTCATACGGCTCCTGGACTGCTCTGACTGCAAGCGGACAACGTGTGGTGACTAGATTTGGAAAAGAAATATCAAGTGTGGAGCCCAGAATCAAAGCGGCTATTTATTTGAGTCCGACTCCTCCCAAGAAGAATCTTGATCCAACTCTGGTTTACGGTCAAATTCAAATACCCGGTCTTCATTTTACCGGGACGCAAGACAATTCACCGGTAAATGACACCAAAGCAGAAGACAGGCGTACTGCTTTTGACAATATTTCCAAGAGTGATCAGTATTTGGTGATCTTGGACGGTGCGGATCACATGGTATTCGGCGCAGGAAGGGCACGTAAACGGATCAAACCTGAAGATGCAAAACATCAGGAGATAGTAAAGGAGACGAGCTTGCATTTTCTCGATGCTTATTTGAAAGGCGATGTCGAAGCCAAAGAGTGGTTGAAATCGCAAGCGGTTTCTTATATCAAACCTTACGGTACTTATGAGTTGAAAGCTGCAGCCGGAAAAAACTAGGGTTTTTATCGGCACGCTACTCTTACCTTCCAGGGTAAAATGCAATAAAGAGTCCTGGGGGAGTAAGTCGCAGATGAGAAATTACGTTCTTGCATTGCTTGTGAGTTTTCTGACTGTGACCCAGGTTTATGCGCGAGGCGTTGCATTCACGATAGATAGACCATTGTGGAAAAAAGCACAGACAGTTTATCTGAAGACTTTACCTAAAGTCGAGAAGAAGTATGGAAAATCATCAGCTCCATATGCCGATTTGTTGACAAACCTTGCCATAGTGGATGTTGTTATTAACGAAAGGAAATCGGCGGAAAATTTGTTGCAGCAGGCATTAGCTATTCGCACCAAATTAGGTGGCGCCGAAAGTCAGGAACTTATTGATCTGGAAATCATGACGGCAGACTTGCTGCGCGAGTCAAATCGTCTTGGCGACGCTGCAAAAATCTATGAACGGTGCATAGAAAAGGTGGCAATTCGCAAAAATATTAAACCCGGCGATTATGATGCAACCATAGATAATTTGCTTACTAACTATGTTATTTGCGATAGCAATTATTCAAAACATTCAGCCGATGGAACCTGGAAGTTCGGCAAGTCCGCCATAAAATTGCCGCATCGCATGTCGCGTTGCGCACTGGGCGGACCCTGGCACACTAAAATGATAGAGCCAAAAGACAGAGGAAAATTTCTGAGTGCAGAGACTTTGACTGATCAGAACGGCAAGTCTTTTCAGATAGACGATTTGCATTCACCCAAGCCCTGGGTACCGGATGAGCGTTTCTAAAGCAAAATACTTAAACCGTGTTTCTCAACAATGTTCAAGAGCTTCAGAGCTGCTCCGCTTGGTTTTTTATCCCCTCGCTCCCATTTTTCAATTGTGCTTTCACTGGTATTGAGATAGCGGGCGAAAACGGGCTGGCTAATCTTCAGTTTTTCGCGAAGTGCTTTTATTTGTTTCGGATTAAATTCATGCGTTTTAACTAAGCACGCTTCGTCAAATTCCCGCATAGTTTCTTTGCTAATGGTTCCAGATTTGTACATTCCTTCCGCTGCACTATGAATCGCTTCAAAAGCTGAACTCTTGTACTTGCGTTTATTATGAGTCATTGCGTGCAAATCTCCAGAATCTGTTCGAAGGTGACACAAAACTCAGAATCTGTAATGTTCGCTTTGTCGCATTCTTTTGCGAACCAGCTGGTTTTGAATGCCCTCGGTTTGGTTTTTTCTTTCATATTTAATGTACCACTAAGTGCTACCCTCGTCAATTGCTCTACGCAATTGCTATGAAGGTATGTTAGTGCTGAAAACGGAGCTGAAAGCCTTATTAGAGCGCATTTTAGCTATAGAAAATTATTCAAATTAATTCTGCTATTTAATTTTATTGATACGGTTTCGCCACACGCAAATACGCTTTTGGAAACGGCTCGTATTTATTCAAAATCTTGTCGATGTCGCCATTGTTGAGCATCTCATCCAGTGTGAGATTGAGCATTGCTTTGAACTTTTCTTCACC
>CAZEQP010000613.1:0-2964 GCA_964514345.1 uncultured Candidatus Obscuribacterales bacterium | reverse complement strand
CAAATCATTTGGTAAATCATCAAAAGGTCTTTCTATCTCTTCTGCTAATAGCTCCAAGCCAAAGATAAAGTACGAGGATACTGCCATTAATACTATGCTCCACCAGTGAAAAGTAGGTACTATTAACCATGGAAGGCACACCACATTCAATATTAATCCTAACCAAAGTAATAATTTGTATGATCCCGCTATGGGTGATTTGACAATGCGTTCAGTTGATCCACAGATATCTAGAAAAGCTTTGGCATGTTGATCAAATTGCATTTGTTCCCAATGATCAATAATTCCGTCTTTTCGCCAGTGTTTTAGCCTTTGGTAAATTCTTGAGACAATAGCTGAAGGAACATGTTGATCACGGTCGGCAATTTTTAAAACATTTAGTGCGCTAAAATCGTGTACCCCTCTCAAATGTGACTTCAGAGCGTAAGAAAACAACGATATTAATTGACCGAACTCGAAACGTTCGTTTTCACTCAAGCCGTCTGCATAACATTTTGTTTTGATGGCTATATTTCTGCTTTCATTAACTAATTGTCCCCAGAGTTTCCTGCCTTCCCACCACCTCTCATATGCACTATTATTGCGGAAAATGAGAAGAAGACCAATGATTGCGCTTAATGACACGGCTGCATTTGCATCCGTTAGTTTTCCGCCTTTAAAATCATGATTGTCAATGAAGCAAACTAAACAGGTGTAGGCTATTACGGTAGCTAATATCTTCCAGAGCAGAAAACGTCCAGGATTGATGTGATCTACTAATTGATTCAATCGTTTGTACAAATTATTCATTCATGATTACCAATGAAATAACAAAGGGTGGAATGTTAAACTAAAAATCTAAGATGAGCATTGGGTGGGTCTCTTCCCAAAACTTGATAATGTTGAAAATAATTAGAGCGATTAGAGGAATGCAAACTGGATAAGATTTTGATTTTTGCAATGTATCCGGTTATTGCAACAATAATCGGATCTGCTATTGCACTTTTTTCACCTCCAGGTCCGAAGATGCGAAGCTTTTTGCAACACTTCGCAGCGGGTGTCGTGTTTTCTGTAGTCGCTGTAGAAATTTTGCCGGATGTAATTAAGTGGCATAAACCTCTATTTGTCGTTCTAGGCTTCGGATTGGGTGCGGCAACCATGATGTGCCTTAAAATGGCTACAGCAAGATTAGAAGCTAGCCCATTAGATAGCAAAGCTTTTCCTATGGCTATGCTGGCCGGTGTTTCTATAGATGTCTTATTGGACGGGTTTTTAATTGGAATTGGTTTTGCTGCTGGTGCCAAAGAAGGGTTGCTTTTAACCGCCGCACTTACTTTGGAACTTCTTTCTTTAGGTTTAGTGATCTCAGTAGAGTTATCTGAGTTAATGTCATCGCGTTTTAAGGTGTTGTGCGTAGTTAGCGCAATATCTTTTTTGATAATAATAGGAGCAATAGTGGGTACTGCCATTCTTAGCAAAGCTACAGATACAGTCATGGAAACTGTTCTTTCATTTGGTCTTGCTGCACTTCTTTTTCTAGTTACTGAAGAGCTACTTGTTGAGGCCCACAAACAGCCGGAAACGCCTGCCACCACAATGGCATTCTTCTTGGGATTTTTGGTATTTCTTGTATTCGGAATGATTGCTTGATTTTTTATCTGTTTTTTCAGTTTTAAGTACCTAGAAATGATGGACGCTGAATGTCTGGCACTGTTATTGAGCAAGGCTAAAAATAGAGAAGCAAATCCGAATATTTTCATTGCATCAATATAGAACATTTCCAATTGCCTGTTCTAAGTCTGTAAAAGCTAGCTCGTATTGGTTGACTGCGTCTAAATATTCAGTGCGAACTTCTACATTTGATTGTTGCGCAATTAAGACAGAAGAAATGTCGGACTGACCAATCTCGTAGCTCCTTTGAGACATTCTTGCAATATCGCTTGAGCGCTGCAGTGCTTTTTTCTGAAAAGTTTGAATTCTCTGTCTTTGCATAACTAATGCTTGATATGCTTGAACCACTTCTTGGCTGACAATATTTTTTTGAGTTTCATACTCTGATTTCAATTGTTTTATCATCGCTCTAAATTGAGATATGTCGCCTTGTTGGAATGTGAAAATGGGGATTGGAATAGATCCTTGAAAGAAGAAACCTCTAAAAACATTTTTTGTGCCGGGTGTGAAACCGGGCTGTAGTTCCGGGCCATTAACAACGGATGAGCCGACGCCGATGGTAGGGTTTTGAAGGATATTTCCGTATGCGACTTTTAAGTTTGCTCCGTTTGTTTTTATAGTTTGATCCACTATTTTTAGTTCCAATCTTGATTCTATTGCTTTTTGAAGAAGCTTAGGTAATTCAGGCAGTGGTGTTTCAAGATCAGGTAGATAGTCCATTTTTTCTGCTTTTAAGCGAAATGGTGGCAATTTTGGCACAACATAGTTGGCGCTATAGTCTCTTCCAAGTAAAACACTCAAACTTTGCTTAGATTGAATTACTTGATTTGATGCTAGTTCTTGATTAATCAATGCTCTTTGATGTGCCAATTCAGCTCTAAAGACGTCTAGTTGCGCAACATCTCCTTGTTGAAGTCGAAGCTGAGTACTAATAAGCAGTTTGTTGTATAACTCGGTTAGTTCATTTTGCATTTCCAGCTTTTCTTGTGCTAATAATGCTTGCGTATACGAACGTCTTATGTCCCCGCGTAACGCCCATAGTCCTTTGGCTATTTGAAGATCGGCAAGGCGAATTTGATTTTTTGCTGCCAGAAGTCTAAGAGCCATTTTCCAAGGAGGCTCTATAGGGACACTTACGCCATACCTATAAGTAAATTCAGCCTTGTAACCGTTGTCCATCATCAAGCTTGGATTAGGAAGTTCCGTAGCCCTGATTCTGGCGGATCTAGCTATTCCTAATTGCAATCGAAGGGATGCTGCCCTTGGGCTTTGGAGGAGAGTCTCGTTCATTGCCTGATCTATTGATATTGACTC
>CAZEQP010000612.1:0-2970 GCA_964514345.1 uncultured Candidatus Obscuribacterales bacterium | reverse complement strand
GCAGCTTGCGTTACATTCTCAGTTGTTTGGCTGAGTTGCAGTACTACTCTTTCTACAGCTTGAACAGCTGAGTGATCAGTCGAAGTAGAGGTTGTCTGAACAATTTTTTCACCAACAGTAAATCGGGTTATTTCTTTTCCGTTGTTGTCTTGAAATACAATCACATCACCCGGCTTAACATTATCTTTCCGGCTGCCGATATGCACCTCTATTTCGGTGGTGGCGCCTTTTTCATTTCGCAAAATCGAAGCTTTTGTCCAAGTAACATTTCGACTTATATATAGTTCGCCATCTTTTGAAAAAATTGAAACATCCGGCAAAGCTCTGCCTATATCGGAAGAAAACAAAAATTGATTTTGATCACCGATGGTTGTACGAAAGTGAAGTGGTTTCCCCGGTAATATTTCTTGGTCACCGACAGTAAGAATTCTGGAGGTTGTGGTTGCTACCGGTTGATCACTTGCTGGAGCTACTTCCCTCAAAGCCTTAGTGGGAATTGTGAACTTATGAGCTATGCCGCCTTCACCTATGAGGACAGCTTCTCCACCTTTGTCACCAAATACGATGACATCACCTGGTCGTACATTCACTCGTCCGGCGTTGACAGAAGCATCTACAGGAACTGCATTGGCACGTACAGCAGCAATTGAAAGTGTGTCTATGTCATTCACGCCGATAGGTCTGTCCGGCTGGGGACTTCGATAAACAGCTATTCGTGATTGCTCGGTGCCGCCTAGGGCAGTATACGGTTGTAGCTCATATACATTGTCTACATTTGTAGGTCTCAAACTAGCCGAGCTGGGCGTATCCTTAACGTGCACATGCGGATTGCTTGCAGCTTTATTTTTTCTCTGACCTACTAATGCTCCTTCGCCGGGAATTTTAAATTCCCAGGTTTCAATTGTATTTACTATTGGGCCTCTTGCTCCAATTGGGGTTGGAACTTGAAGAACACCATTGTGTGCAATTTTTACTTCAGGAACGTGATATGCATTCTCGGTAGTACCAACTCTGTAAACGACAGTATCTCCTGGCGAAAGATCAATATTTGCATCTTTTCTGACATGGATTTCGCCACCACCGCCGCGTGGGCGAACAATGACAGTGGCATCAGATCCTGTGACTGAAAGTACACCATCTTTTTTCATCGAAATTCCGAAGATGGAATTTTCAGCTTCAGTTGTCCACTCGATTTTTCCGTTTTTATTTGTCAAATAGATGGGGGAATTTTCAGTGACATCAGCGTTTCCGATTCTTGCGTGAAAATTGCCACCTTCGTATTGAGATGGTCTTACTGCAATGACTGATTCATCGACGCCGGCTCTTCTGCGGAATCTAAGTCTGTCACGAATCGCTCCGCCGGAGGGAAGTCTGTCACGGATTGAACCAAGTGACGGCATGCTGGCTCTAAAGGAACGAGCCGGAGGAACAGGCGGTGTATCGGGCACATCACCTAATTTTTCCAATTTGAATGTTTTGCCATTGACAATAATCTCGTCGCCGGGTCTTGCTATCGCTGATTTTCCTTCGATCTTTTCCGGTAAAGCGCTTCCAGCTCTCTTTATAGAAACTGCATCGTTGCCTGTTGGTCTGACGATAAACCCTTCCCTACCTACGGATAATTGTGCTCTATTTTCCAGCAGGGCAGCGCCGTTATGAAAAGTAACAGTGTCTGTTAATTCACCGGCTCTATTTCTAGACGTAAGACTGAAGTTATTGGCCCACTTTCTCAGCGGTCGTAAACCCAAATTTCTGTTGATCCTATAAGCACTATAAAGGAGAACGGGAAGGAATGGACTTGCTTTCACTGCGGCGAGTCCAGCTAAAGCTGTCACGCCCGCTACTTTTACAGTTCCCCGAGCAGTAATATTCATTCTCGGTGAAGGTCTTTCCGGCGCTCTGCCGGTGCCGCTTTCGGCAACTTTATCAACCAGGCGCAAAATATTTGCTGCACTGGGTGTCGGACCGGTTGTTGCTATTTCTTCTCCCAGTCTGATTTGAGGAGCAAAGAGAGGTCTACCTTCCATGCCGTCCATGGTGGAGCGGAGCCCATGATTTATCCAAATTCCTTCTTTGGGAACAGGTATAAAAGCTTCTCCATCTGAGTTTCGATAATAGCGAGTGGCTTCACCTCTTCTGGCCGGGTAGACGTGGAAACCATCTTTTCTGGCTTTTAAGATGGTGGCACCGTCTTTGTAAATCCTTCCGCGACGGGACTGGAATACAGATGCTCCTGGACCTTCTCCCATTCTAAGCTCGAAGTTTCTTGCCCAACGAGTGGTGGCAAGACTCCAATCACCTGTGCGATAGTTGCGTGCGCGGGTAAATAATGAGGCTGCTCCGGACCCCAGATCGCTGAGAATTCTTCCAGATCCGGTATAGGCGTCGCCTCCTCTGGCACGAATATAAGCTTTCGCATCCCGGCCTAATTGTTTCCAGGTTCTTGATGGAGGGGCCGCCGGTCTGGCTAATAAAGAATAAAGGTTGGCTACGGCTGCTGCATCTGCACCAACTCCGAACTGATCGCCTTCACGAATAATCGTGTTTGCCCTTACTGGTTGCAGATCTGTTTCACCGGCTCGTCTTAAGAATAGCCTTGTTCCAGGTCTGGTGGAGGTGGAACTGACTATAAAACCATCAGGAGTGGCAGATATGACCATCTGACCGGGGATATTTGCAACTCCGTCTCTAAATGAATAGTTCGTGTCTCTTCCGTTTTTAATTTCGAATCCATTGGCCCATCTGTTTAAGACTCTGCCGACACCGACATCGTCTGCAACTGCAATTTCGCTTGAGACCAATCCTTTGCGACTGGTTGATCTGAGCCAGTTGACAGTTTGCACGGATAGTTGATCCGGGGCAAGCTCAAACTCAGCTTTACCTGAAACAACATTTGCTTTAATTCTGAATGAATCGCTGCTGCCGGCCATGAGACTGGTTTCGCCGTCAAATTTGCGGAAAAGTGAGCCG
>CAZEQP010000611.1:0-2979 GCA_964514345.1 uncultured Candidatus Obscuribacterales bacterium | reverse complement strand
ATTTCACAATCTCAAGAATAGCTGGGTGACTGGCTACATCATCTTCCACTTCAGAAAAACCAATAAAGTCCTGGCTTCCATGGCGGCGGGCTGCTTGTGGATCAAAAGTGTTTACAGGCATTCTGCCGATAGCAGCTTTGCCGGCTCGAGCCGATGCGACATATCTTGCCAGTCGGCGAAAACGAGTAGGACCGATATCAGAAAACAGCTTCAAGTCGGCTCTGCTCAGTTTTGATATCGCCATTGAAACGGCAGTGCACTGTCCCTGTACAAGATATCTTGAGCGATCCTTTTCCATAAAGGTCATGCTCAAAGCCGATTCAAGAAAAGCCAGTTGTTGACCGCGATGCAGTTCAAAATCGTCCGGCAGTCTTTTGAAAGAAGACAAAACACAGGCAGCCAACTCGCTCATATCGACATTCAGGTCTGCCAGATTAAACTTGAATACAAGTCCGTGAACTTTTGGCTCGACAGGAACTGCTTTAGTAAGGGCTTGTGGCTTAAATGGAAACTGCATAATAATGCTCTTTGGGAAGATGATCAGATAGTAAGATCATGATCTGAGAGGATCAATTCGTAGAATTCCCATGCCGGATTGATTAATTTTGCTTAGAGCCCAATTTCAGTGGGTTTGCGATTAAATTAATTCTGCAGTTTTGCTTGTTTTTATTCGTCTGAGCCGTCGGCGGGTTTTTCCACCGCCCCTTTTTTCAAAGCTGAAACTATATCGGCAGAACGCGAGCCGAATTTGTTTGTAATCAGTTTTTCAATATAATTCCACTGTCTGGTGGACTCGCGCAAAGCCATTCCCCGAGCCAGCTCCAGATTGTTTGCTCTTTTATTTTTATCAGTTTCGACTGCAATCTTAATTTGTGGCGCCTCTGATTTTACGTCGGCAAAGAGCTGCGACCAGTCCACCAAAAGTGTGTTTGAACCGTATGGATCTTCGCTGCCGAGCTTACCTTCAGCCGTTATTAAATCCAGATAGTTTGTATTGGTATAAAAATTTTGTACAGTGTGCAAAAGCATACCCAGGTGGAAAAGAGCTTTGTAACACATCGAGGGGTCTTTGTCGGCTTCACCGGCATAAGAGACGATTCGGGACTGTTCACGCTTAACATAGTCGCAGCAACGTTTCATTGAGGCTTCAAAGTGTCGCTGAGGTTCGCTTGCCGTATCCGTTTCGTCTTGCTCTTGCAAATTGCTGCCGGCAATCACCGTATTAATATTTTCTGTCGACAAGGTGCCGGATAAAGCCTCTTTTATCATTGCCGTGTGCATATTCCCTTCAAAGCTATATGCAGGCAATGTTAAAAAGGCTGAAATGATAGACAGAGTAAGTAGATTGGCGGTTTTCATGATGCTTGGGGATATTGGAGCAATATGCTTGGAATATCCTACCCCTTTCCATATTTTCATTCCTTATATCACGCTTTCCTCTTGCTGAAAATGCGAAAATTAGCGGACCCAGACTAAATGGGCTCAGAACATAGGACTAAAAAATGCTTGAAATCGCACCAGATCACGGCTTGGAAAATCTCACCTTTGTGGCATTCGACGTGGAGACAACAGGTCTTTCTCCTATATCCAACCAGCTGGTAGAGCTGTCCGGTGTCAAATTCAATTGTCTCGACGATAAGACCGAAACCTTTTCCACGCTCATTAATCCGCTGGTTGAAATTACTCCCCAGCTTACTTCAATTCATGGAATAAGTAATGAGATGGTTGCAGGCAGCCCCACTTACCACACTGCCGTTCCTGCTTTTCTCGACTGGGCGGGCGATGCGGTATTTATTGCCCATAATGCGCCTTTTGATGTGGAGTTCATAAGGGTCAATGTGGCCAAGCTGGGCAGAGTCTGTCCCAGCAATTTTGTAGTGGACACTCTTGTCCTGTCACGCGAATTATTACCCGATTCACCCCGCCACCAGCTCAAAACAGTAGTGGATTATCTGGGTTTGCCTCCGGGTGAATATCACAGAGCTCTGGCAGACAGTTTTCATGTCCGCTCGGTTTTTTTGAAATTGATTGAGCAAGCTAAATACAAAGAGTGGCAAAATCTGCTTGCTCTGGGCAGTGTTTCAGGATTTAGCTATGACAGATTCAGAGACGAAATTCATGCAGCCATGAGTGCTGAAGTGAAAAAAATAATGGCAAGCATCGAAAGTGCCATTACTGAGGAAGTTCATATCAATATCACGTATAATGGGACATTCCAGACTAGAAGAACTGTTAAACCGGTTTCACTCATTCACAGTCGGGGAAATTTCTATCTGAATGCCTTTTGCCAGAAAGCACAGGCTGAGCGAATTTTCAGAGTGGACAAAATCGAAAAACTGAAAACGGTAAAAACAAAAATTACAGTATCTGTTTAAACATCAGGCTATGCGCACGACCAAAAACAAAAATTTACTGCTTGCTTTGACAATTGTTTTTGCTGCCGTGGCTGTCGGGCTTGAAGCGCAGGCTTTGCCTACTTTTGAAAAAGCATTCTCCACCTTTTTTCCAAAAGACAAAAAACCGGATCCCAAAGCTGAAAGCATGCAAGCACAGCCTGAATTGTCTGAGGAAAAGGCTAAATCAGTTGGCAAACACTCAGACCTGGGAGACATGTTTTTCAAGCGTCGCGACTTTACCAACGCCATGCTTGAGTATCAGATAGTCACTAAATCGGACCCCAACAATTACAAAGCACACTTTATGTTGGGCAAGATCCTTATGGCAATGTCCGACTATGAGGAAGCGCTGAAAGAATTCAACATAGTGGTGCAGGTGCGTCCCGCCTCAGGCGATGGGCACTTTATGAAAGCGGAAGCGCACCGGATGCTGTCACAATTCGACGCCGCCCAGCAGGAATATGCCACCGCCCTAAAAACTGATTCGCGCAACGCTCTGGCTATGAGTTATCTGGGTGAATGTTACCGCAACTCAGGTGATCCTCGCCTGGCTAGAGAGTCTTTAAAAGAAGCCATCAAGCTT
>CAZEQP010000610.1:0-2983 GCA_964514345.1 uncultured Candidatus Obscuribacterales bacterium | reverse complement strand
GATAACTCTTTTCGAAAAGGGTGCCAGCCGCAAAGTATTAACCAGTTTGGTCCAGGAAGTGCTTGGACAAGCCAGGCAAAAACTCAAATCAGGCGCTGATGAACAGAGCGGGGCTATAAGTCCCCTGGACGCAGCGCAAATGGTGGAGAAAAAATGGCAGGAGTTGCTCAGACATTCAATGCAGCGCGTCATCAACGGCACCGGCATAATCCTCAACACTAATCTGGGTCGCTCCCCCATTTCTAAAACTATTGCTCTGCATCTGGAAAATCTGCTTCCCGGTTATTCCAACCTTCAATATGAAATAGAAAATGGTGAGCGGTCACATCGCACAAAAAATATCAGCCGCTTGCTCGGTTTGTTAACCGGAGCTCAGGCAGCCATTGCGGTCAATAACAATGCAGCCGCCGTCATGCTTGCATTTTGCGCGCTGGCTGAAGGAAAAGAAGTGATAGTTTCTCGCTCCGAGCTGATTGAAATCGGAGGTAATTTCAGGTTACCTGACGTCATTTCATCTTGTGGTGCCAAACTCGTGGAAGTGGGCACCACTAATAAAACGCGGCTTCAAGACTATGCCCTCGCGATTAACGAAAACACAGCCTGTTTGCTCAAATGCCACCAATCCAATTTCAAAATTATCGGATTCACAAATGAAGTGGAAGCTAAGGAATTGTCCAAACTGGCCGCGGAAAAGAACATTCCATTTGTCCATGATCTAGGCTCGGGAGCCTTTGTGAATATAGAAGAACTGGGACTGGAGCACGAACCGACTGTACAAGAATCCATTGAACAGGGTGCGGACCTGGTGCTCTTTTCCGCCGATAAAATGCTGGGAGGCAGTCAGGCAGGCATTATCGCCGGAAGAAGCGACCTGGTAAAAAAACTGGCTGCTCATCCTATATATAGAACTTTACGCCTGGACAAACTCAATATTGCTCTTCTGGAATCAGTGCTTGCCTGTTATTTGAAAAATGACGCCTGGCAAACAATACCTGCACTTTCAATGGCAAAGCAAAACGAGCAATTAATCAAACAACGTGCAGAATCCTTTCTTCAGTCGGTTTCCAAAGACATAACATCCAAATTGCAGGCGCAAGTTGTTTCCACCACATCCGCTTTTGGAGGAGGCAGCCTTCCGGGACAGTCTCTGCCCAGCTTCGGTATAGCTTTCACCGGAGGTGGTGCGATGAGCGCATCCGCTCTGGCAAAGAGACTGAGAATGTCTCGCACGCCGGTAATCTGCCTGGTGCAAAAAGAAAAGGTGATAATAGACTTCAGAACCATAATAAAAGAGGACGAGCCTGAGTTGTTGAGTGCCCTAAATAATATTTTGGACAATCCAAGTGGTTATAATGAGCAGGATTAGCCGGATAGTTAGGACCGTATTTGTATGGAACGAGACATCGAAGAACAGTTTGCACAGCTGAACAAGAAAATTGAAGAACAATTTCGTTTCACTCGAAATGTCATAGTGCTGTGTACGCTCACCATACTAGGTATCATGGTTTTTACAGTCACGACCGTGGTGGAAACATTGCCACCGCTTGTGATATCACACTACATGGTCAACATGGATCAGATCGTGCAGGAATGGAAAGCCTGTGAAATCGCTCTGGCCAGACGAACCAAACAATCCGCTCTTCCAAATCAGCCGGTCAAATAAATTTACTGCCTGAGCATTGCCTGTCGTTTTTGCACTTCGGCTTCCACTTCGTCGGAAGAAATATTATTCACTTGCATGGGACCGGCGCAAATTTCACGCCATGGTGCTCCAGCCAGAGCCTGGCGCACTATGACTTCGAACACCTGGGCACGTACGCCATTTCCATAACTTCCGCCTCCCATTCCTGGAGGTATGTTGCCGCCACCGGCTCCTCCTCCGCCAGCCATCCCTTGTCCACCACCGGCAGGGAGTGGTGTCGTGGGCGGTGCGCCACCATATGCAGCACCGGAACGACCGGCATTCTGCTGATAACTTGGCTCTGAAGCCGGGATTCTGGACATACTGTTGAATGTGTCCATCTGCTGATTCAGTTGATTTTGTTGGGCAGCCTGGCGCATTTCTTGCGAACTGTCAAAGAATCCACCGCTGCTTGGCTGTGGCTTGGGTTTTATCGGTTCAGGTTGAGACATCACCTGCTGCACCGGCTGAGCAATCACAGGTTGAATCGGTTGCTGGAGCTGGGGCTGCTGAAGTTGCGGCTGTTGAAGATGCGGTTGCGGCTGAGGAGCAGGTTGAACCTGGGGCTGAACAGCCACTGAGGCGGCTGGTTGACTTACTTGACGCGCCATGTCGGCTGATGCTTGCTTCACCGATGTGAGCTGCTTTTGCAAATCGCTCACCGTATCTCTGAAAGTATCTTGCAATTCGGAAAGCTGCTGTCTCAATTGGCTGACTTCTGTGGTCTTTTGAGCAATATCATCTTCTTTCTTTTTCAGCTCTTCTTCTTTGTTTTTTACTTCCTCGTCTTTAGATTGCAGAGCATCTTTGCTGCTTTTAGCAAGTGACTCCAGCTCTTCAAATCGAGCGTTGAATTCCTCAATTCTGAGAGACAGAGTATCTTGCATTTCCTGCAATTCCTGCTCTTTACTGGCTAAGATCTCCGCGTATTCCTCTTCAACCTCTTCGACTTTACGGCTCACATCCACACTGCGGCCGTCGAGCAATGTCTGCAATTCACGGTTTGTTTCTGTAAGTTCTTCGATTCTGTTCAGCAATTCACGGTCATTGCCGGAAATTTCATCAGAACCGTATCCGGTACCACCTCGCGGGGGCGGTTCGGCTACTTGAACAGCATCATAAGCCGCTCTAAACAATGTTCCTGAAAGTCGTTGCGTACCCAGCAATTCAACAAGCCTGTGCAGAAGGTCGGCCGGATGATCATCCGGATAAATGGCCATGTAAGCCGATTTGAAAGTCCAGGGATCGATTTCTCCATTGGCCAGCTGATTGGATAGACTCATCAGCAACTGGTCAGGGGAC
>CAZEQP010000609.1:0-2986 GCA_964514345.1 uncultured Candidatus Obscuribacterales bacterium | reverse complement strand
CAGAGTCTGTCATGCCCAGGGCGATACAGATCAAAGCTTCGTATTCGGCGGCGGTCAGGCTCTGTGCGCGGTTTTGTGTACGCTGAATTACACGGGCGATACCCGGATGAATCCAGCAATCTCCCGAAAGCACAGCTTTAGCCGCCTCCACTACTTGCTCGTTGGAAGCGTTTTTCAACACATAACCGAAAGCTCCGTCGGCAGGGACTATTTTCCAGAGTTGCCTGACATAAACTTCGTCTGAAAAATTGGAAAGAATAATTACGCCAATCTCGGGATGTTCTTTCAAGATTTGCTCAGCCGCTTTAATTCCCGAAAGTACCGGCATTTTTATGTCGAGAAAAATGAGTTGCGGACGCAGCTTGCTTGCCAATTCCACCGCCTCCTGACCATTGGTGCCCTCATGGAATGGACCGCAATCACTGAGTTCTTCAGTTAGTAGATCTTTCAACCATTTGCGGTCTCTTTGCTCATCATCGACAAGTAATACTGCCATTTTCTTTTTATCCCTCAAGCCTTCGTAATTGGAATTTTCAATGTCAACTGGGTGCCAGATTCAAACTTGCTTGGTATGGTCCAGTCCACTTCTGCTCCAATGAACTGTGCCCTTTGTCTTATATTCAACAGACCATGCGAGTCTGTGTTGGTCCGTTTTTTGTCCATTCCCACGCCGTTGTCTACCACTTTTATAACCAGAAATTCGTCTTCCGGTTTTATTTCGACTTCCACCTGGCTGGCACGCGAATGTTTGCCTACATTATTTAGACCTTCTTGCACTATGCGATACAACTGCAATTTGGTGTTGTCGCTCAAATCGTTTTCACTGTTGTCGCCGGCGTCTACGAAGTTGGCGCTGATATTGGTGTCGCGTTCAAGCACATGCAATAAATTTTCCAGAGCCGGTCTGAATCCCATTGTTTCAAGCACCGAAGGATGCAAGTCGTTAATAACCCGACGCATCTCTACAAGAGTATTGTCAAGTTTGGAGCGCAGTTCAAGCGGCAATGAATTTTCAGGCATTTGTTTGGACAGATCGTCGGCGATTCGTGCCGCAGTGGACAGAGCCGGCAACGTTTCATCATGCAGGTCTTCGGCGATGCGTCTTCGCTCTTGTTCGGCTCTGAATTGCATTGTTTCTCTGGCTTGCGCCAATTCACGGTTTCTAACCCGCAAGTCGGTGTCAAGAAAAATGACTGTGCCGAAAACATAGGCAAAAGAAAGAACGGCAAGTATGGGGGTAACGGCAAAATTGACCTGGAGCAATTGAAAAAGAATCTGAGCAAACACAAGTGACGCCGCTCCAATGGCTAGAAAAGCGTAACTGCGTCTTCCCAGAGGCAGCACCGCAGCTAGCGCTCCCAGAATGCCTCCCAGAAAAACGAGCAGGTGGTGATACCAGTTTTTGGAAAAGCTGTAGATAATCTGGTTTTTGTGAATTGTACCGATGGCGTCTGCTTGTATTTGGGCGTGCATTACATTTCTTGCCAGTGGCGTTCTTAGCTTTGGAGTATTGTCTTGTTTCTGGGTGTACTTGGTTCCAATGATCACCACTTTGTCCTGGAAGGCTCCTGTTGGAACAGCTTTGCTATTGTTGTTTAGAATGTCCCTGGTCTGGTAGGTATCATATTTGGTGCCACGAAAATTGATATAAACAGGAAGGTTGTCCGCTTTGTATTTGGGAATTTGTCCCAGGGTCGGCCCTACACCTGCCTTACTGGTCAAAAGTCCGGCTACAACTTTGGGTAAAGGCTCATACAACGAGGTGTCGTTTTCATATTCTAAGCTCTTAAAATCAAAAGCGGAAGATTTCTCAGGGTCCAAAACCGCATCAGTTTCCTGATTGTATATAGGCAACTGACATACCAGTCCGTTGTGTTCTTTCACCAGAAAATCGTAAGCGCAGGCACTGGACGCCTGACGCAGTTCCATAGAAGGAAAGTCGGATGGATCCTCAAGATTTCCCAGTAATGCCAGAACTATATTCGATCTATATTGCCTGAAGGACTTGACAAGGCGCGGGTCCGCTTTCCCAGCAAGATCAAGATCCACCACCACAAGCAAAGGATCCGATTGTTCGATTACCGGAATTAATCTGGATAAAACCTCCTGTATAGGATTTGGTCCGCCTTCGGTTGAATCTTGCTCCAGATCAAACTGGTCGTCGTCGTCATAAGACACCACTACAATGTCTTGCGACTTGGGGCGCCCGAAAAAACGAGAATTGATGGTATAGGCGACTTTGTAACGCCATTCCAGCAAAGAAAGCTCGATAGTGTCGAGTACTGGCGATTCGGCTAATAGTAAGGTGGAAAGACAGCCTGCCATAGTTCCCCAAAAGAGCCTTTGAAAGAGGATACCTTCCATCTGGCCGGATCCGGTTCCAGTTATAGAACCAGGCCCTGGACTTTGTCCGGAACCGCTTCTTGCCAAAATTGTTTTAGGTTGCTGAACCCAGGCAGAAACAGACCTTAAGATACCCATTTGCGAGCAGACCTCCTGCTCCAAGATTAGTCTAGCTTTGTGGGGATGGCAAATCCCCAGGGGGAAACAACTAATAATACTAGGGAAAACACTGAATCTAAAAGGTTGTTGCCCTCCCTGACAAGAATATGCCGGTCGGCTATGCTGGAAAGATAGAAATCGCACACAAAATTGCTGGGGAGTTGTCTAATATGGCTAAGTCTTTTGGATTTAATGTGTTTACCAGAACAACTAAATATCTGGCGGCTTCACTGGGCATCGCCATATTAGCCGCCCCCATGGCACAAGCCACCGGATTCTTATATGTAGATTCGGCTTTTCATAGTTTGCCTCGAATTCAAATAGGTGTGCCTGGACAACAAGTCGGTCCAGACGGCAGACCTTTATTGCACGGCTCTGTCCAGACCGGGGTTTATCTTGATACGCAAGATATAAAGGTGGAAATTTTTGATCAGGTGGCCAAAACATATATCAAACAAACTTTTAAGAACGAAACGGACAAAAT
>CAZEQP010000608.1:0-2987 GCA_964514345.1 uncultured Candidatus Obscuribacterales bacterium | reverse complement strand
TTTACTAGTGTATGCCTCATTAAACCAACACTTAACTGACTGTTGAAGTTTAATTTTATTACGCGATAGTCTACACATGCCATTGTAGAAGTTGTCAAGCGGCTGTATAATTTTGTTTGGAATCAGACGTTTCTACAGGAATCTCTGGTTTAGCTCGCTCAGGAGAGTGATTTCAATGCTGGCTGAAGGTGAAGGCGCATTTTTTGGCATTTTTGCCGTATGTATTGCCCTTTTGATCGTCACAATTTTGCAGAATCTGGGTTATATTCCCTTCCTGTTTTAGTGATCAAAGTATTACTGAGTTTGTTGTTAGCAGGCTGTCTTACGGCCTGCTCAAGTGTTGACACCAAACCATCCACAGATCGATACACTAGAAACGTCGAAATAAGACTTGAAGACTGGCACATAATCGGACTCTGGGTCTTGAATTGCCCTTCGGCCTGGATAAGGGTGGTTAATAAGAACAATGTTCCAATCAAAAATATAACGATTAGATATAAGACTTACGGCTACAAAAGAGAAGTCCTGGACACAGGCATTTGTACTATCGAGCAGCGAGTGGAAGCAGGCTGCACTAAAAATTTCACAGAACAGGCTCTTGGACTGGTCAATTTGGAAAGCGATATGCTTTCGGTTGAACTGATCAAAGTCGAGAAAGACAAATAATTAGCGATAGTAGCCTTCTTGCTGATACATAGAACGCACAATCAAATAACAGATGGTGCCGTACACAAGAAGCAGTATGAAAATCAGCAACAGAGGCGCTTTACCGAAGATACGCAAAAGCGGTCTGACTAAAAAGTCTATGAGGAAAAGTCCTGTTGCGGTGCCTGGCATAGTGGCTCTACTCAGCCTCCTTGCTCTTGTTTCCAGTCAAACTATATTTTACAAACTAACACTTGTCAAGACGCAAGAAGGTAAAAATGCTTGTCCAACAAGGTAAATGAGCAGCTTATAACCGCATCTGATACCGTCAAAAACTATTTTGTAAAGTCAGATTAGTGGTGAGATCTGAAATCGTGACCGGGAAAGAATGGGCTCAGGAGCTCCGGGTGAAGGATAGCTGCAAAACCGAGCGCTAAAAGCAGGCAAAGAAGTAGTGATACTAAAAGCACCATGATATTTCGTTTTGGACTCCCGTTTCTATTGGTATCTTTATGAACTCAATTCTTACAGGGTCCGTTTAAGGCTCGGTTAAGAGAATCAGTTCGAAAGATTAGAGGTGATGAAGATCCACATCGATGTGCAGTACGCCACTAGGAAGTTGTGACACTACAGTGGTTACTCCTTCATCATGTGAGGATTGAGATGATACACCCGATGAAGTTTTGTTACTATGCTTTGCAACCACCGGTTTTTTCACTTCTGTTTTCTTTGTAGAACCTGATGAAATGGCGTTTTTCACGATTTTCTTTTTAGTTGTGCCAGATTCTGTTTTCTCTTTTCTTATCTCGACTTTTTCTGATTCAGCGATCGATTCTTTCGAGAACTTCTGTTTGGTTTCTGCAGGATCGTTGTATGCAACCAGCACTTTTTGCGGGATCAAATCTTTGGAGCCTGTCATTGCAGAGGCAATAAGAGTGGGGGCTTCACTTGGTTTGCCCAGATAAGCTTGTGCGTCTATTGGAGTACGCGACAGAACAAGTGTGACCTTTTCAGTGCCCGGATTCTCATCGAAAGTCAAGAATCCAGATTCAGGCAAAATGTAGTCTTTGCCCCTCTTCACCTGGTTATTGTCTCCGCTTGCCGGATCTGGAAAAAGAACAGACTGTTCTCCTCGACTACCGCTTGAAAGCAGAATATAAGCGTAACCATCTATGTTTGATTTGAGATGAAATCTGATGCGATCACCATTTTGAAATTTCTCTTTATTAGTTACTTTGCGGGTTGAGCCGGAGCGATCCAGTTCAATGTAATACTGAACCCCTGTGTTCAAAGCTTTTTCCGGACTTTCCATCTGTTCGAAAAAGAGACCTTTGGCTCCTTTTTCCAAGCAATAACCAAGCCCTGACGTGGAAGCAACAAGTGCCAGTGACAATATCAACGAAAGACCAAATTTATGTTGGATGTGCTTAAACACGATAATTTCTCCTAACTCATGGCTTGATGTGACTTATGCGGCACCTATTAATAAATATGCTAACCGCATTTGCTGGTTTTGGTCCAGGCATTCCATCAGGAATTAAGGCAGGTACTTCATTTGAATTTTGCGAAACTAATAACGACTCTATTCCGTTGACTGAGTCAAACGTTTCGCTACCGAGGAGGTTTTCGGCAGATTTAAAAATCGACTTCAAACCTTTCTGGCTCATCTGTTTTCCATCCTTACCCTTGAATATGTCCAGTTTGACCGGACTGGCAAGCACAAGGAAAGTATCGAGCCCGGGAGAATTGCTGACACGGAAGCCGACCAATTTATGTTGTTTTTCGTCGACTTGCTCATCGGTGTCTCCTGGGATTGTGAAACTGTTTCCTTTCAGTTTGCTTGTATCCTCAACTGGCTTTGACGGATACATTAGGAGGACTTTCGATTCAGGATCTTTGGCTCTATAAAGGATGTAAATAAAACATTCTCTATCAACACTGCTCTTGAGATGAAAGAGATCGTTTTCCTTATAAATTTCACCTGGGGGCTGCAGCGCCCAGTCTGAAAGGACACCGCTCACGGCTCCCTTTTTATTCATTTTGTATACATCCACCCGCACAGGGGGATGAGAGGGAATAATCACCCAGCTGGTGGGAATGAAATTTGCCTTACTGTAAGGCAAATAGAGGAGAACCCCTGCGCCGGCGCAGACTAGTACGAGGATGACTAGTACAAGAAAAAGGGGGTTCTTTGAGTCTCCCGGATAATAAGAGGAATGTGCCATTCCAAAATTATAAGTTGAATTATGCGTGTAATTTGCTTTAAGCTAAATTATATGGCTCGGGCGCCTGTAGCTCAGTGGATAGAGCATCCGCCTTCTAAGCGGGTTGTCGAAGGTTCA
>CAZEQP010000607.1:0-2991 GCA_964514345.1 uncultured Candidatus Obscuribacterales bacterium | reverse complement strand
GCGTTGGGCATTATGTGCGACGCACATAGCACTGAGTACACAGTACACAGTACACAGTACACAGTACATAGTGTTGGTGCGCGATTTTGGGTATAGCTGGGACCTGACATAGTGGGGTGCGGTGGAAATAGTGTCACTTGTCACTTGTCACTTGACACTTGACACTTGTCACTTGTCAATTTTTCTGGACGGACCAGAGGTGATCATGCTCGAGGTTAGCTTGGGCAGGGACAGTCGAAATTTAGCGGGCGGCGGAAGCTGCGACTGTCGAGTGCGATTGCAGGGCTTTGATGCGCTCATCAAGACTTACTGATTCTGCCGGTGTCTGCTCGACCACACGCTTGATGTTGTAGACAGTATCGCGCTCAACAGGCACGAATCCGGAGCGCAGAATGTGACTTTCCATTTTTTCTTTGGCAAGCTGCAAGGGTGTTTTAGCACCGGCGGCATGGGTAATCTTTTCTTCCAAAATAGTTCCGTCCATATCGTCGGCACCAAACGAAAGAGCTGTTTGAGCAAGTTCTTCACCCAGCTGAATCCAGTACGCTTTGATGTGGGGGAAATTGTCCAGGAATAATCTGGAAATAGCTATATCGCGCAGCAAATCGTTGTAGTCAGGCTCGTGAATTTCACCAGGTTTGATTGTGGTGCCTTCGTAGTAGCATTTCAGCGGAATGAAGCACATGAAGCCGCCGCTTTTGTCTTGCTGAGCCCTCAACTGATTTATGTGATCCACTTTGTGTTCGATGTTTTCGCCGATTCCGGTGAGCATGGTGGCAGTAGACTTCAATCCCAGTTTATGAGCGATTCCGTGAATTTCAAGCCAGGTGGAAGCGGGTGTCTTTTTCACCTGCATGTTTTCGCGCACGCTTTCGTCAAATATTTCTGCACCGCCGCCTGGCATTGAGCCAAGACCGGCATCAATCAGGCGTTTCAGACAATCTTCATACGATATGCCTTCCAGATTCGCCAGATACTCTATTTCCACCGCTGTCATGGCTTTTACATGCACATGCGGAAATTCCTGTCTGAATGTACGAATTACTTCTTCGTAGAAATTGAGATCGCAAGCCGGATTTAATCCGCCCACCATATGAATTTCGCTGATACCGAGTCCGACACCATATCTAGCGTTGTCCAGAACTTGATCCACTGTCCAGGTGTAACTGTTGTTTTCCGGATTGGCATAAGAACAGAAGCGGCAGGTCTCAACACAAAAATTGGTGGGGTTGAGATGCATGTTGTGAATGTAATAAACAAATTTTTCTGCTCCAGTGCCCGCTTTTTCTTCGCGCACCCAATTGGCCAGAGCGCCCAAGGCAGCCAGATTTTCAAACTTATACAGAGCAAGCGCATCATCTGTGGAAAGCCTGGTTCCTGCTTGCACCTTTTCCACTATTGCTCTTATCGGCTCATAGACTGCTTTATTGAATTCTTGCGGCATTGGCATTGCTCTTGATGGCTCCCTTTCCCCGAAAAATCAGGGCTGTGAACAGCCAGCATTTTAGCACCAGTGACTTATTTATTGACTTAAACGCTTAATAACAGGAGTCTGTCCAGTAGGCGGCGCGGGACTGATTGTCACTGATGCGTTGTTCCAGATTGACCATCAAATCGTTCAAATAGCGTTTATTACACGAAGCTAAGGAAACGTCCTCATCTTTATCTTCATCTTCGGTCACATTTTCGCTGTCCACTGAAAAGGAAAGATTTTTGCTCAAAAAACCATGAGAATCCAGGTACAAATCCATTACAGAAGCGCGATCGGCATCATACTCACTTTGCATTTCATTTCCTGATATCCAGGAGGCAAAATCGCTGGAGCCGAACTGGCGTAATTCAAGACTTTTGTCGTTCTCGAAAAAGGGGTCCACTTCTTTGCTGAAAGCCATGAAACTTTCTTCCATGTCTGGCATGGGGTCAAGAATTTCATAATTGCCTGAGTTGGAAAGACGCACTCTCATTTCATTCTGGTCGATAGGAGGCATCGTTTCTTTGATCGAATTGCCTTTCAACCACTCTGTAGTGCTTCGGCTCTGGCGCTGCCGGTCAATTATTGTGCCTTTGTTGAATCTTGCTTCCACTAGTTTGTTCTTCGTCTCTTGAATAGCTTCCAAGTTGTCTTCCAGAATGGCGGCTATCTCTTTAGTCGATTTGGAGTTCTTATCCAGTTCACTTTGACAGGTGCTGATTTCTTGTGAATGGGTGCGGGTAAAGAGATTTTTCCATTTAGTTAACATGAGCATACTCCTCATAGCGCCGTCCGGCTACTTACGAATATATGTCGGCGGTTGTCAGAAGGATATGGGAAAACTACGTAGTTCAAACAAAAGAAGTTTGTTTCTTTTGTTCCTTGGGACTGGTGCCTATTCTTTTAACTCCCAGAGACATTAAATGTTTACCTACCAGGTCAAAAAACTGCTTTCTTTCTTGATTCTTAATCACAGCCAGATGATGAGCTTCAGTGAGTACTATGGGATAACCTTTTCCTTTAATGGTCTGATTTAAAGTTAAAGCCAAACCTTCCTGTAACAGTTCTTTGTTTGAAGCCAGCCACTGCGGAAATTCCAGCCGGACAACCTCACTTCCCACATTGAGATAAGTGAAACAAATGCGGTGACCCGTCTCGTAAAGCTGGCTCATTTTGGCTCTGGATTGAAAAATTGGTGAGCGAGAATATTCAGGCAGGGTGTTTTTGAACAAGTGTCTGTCGGTCAAAGGCCAGATTGTCGAACAGGGAAAATCTTCCTCATTCAATTCAGAGCAATACTGGCGACACTGGCTCAACTCGTAAGGGCAGTTATGCACACGCAGCATGTTCACCACTTCTGAACTTCTGCTGTGGCTTATATAGCCAATCAAGGGGATTCCTGCCGTTTGAAGCAAAGTGGAAAGGGCCTGCGCTCTTTGAATAAAAGTGTCTACGTAGCTTGGCGGCATTTTTTCCAGCGACCAGGGAATGAGCGCTCCGTCGAACATGGCAGTCACCGG
>CAZEQP010000606.1:0-2992 GCA_964514345.1 uncultured Candidatus Obscuribacterales bacterium | reverse complement strand
CTGGAGTGCCGCCTGAAAGATTCCATCTCCTGAGTCTAGCTCTTTCGACTATCACTAAAAAATTGTCAGTCCGCAATAATTGAAATCGCATGTTGTATCCGGGATACACTTTCTGTCGTTCTTTCGGCAGTGGAAGAATGAACCTTTTTTTGTCAACAAAAAAATGAGCTGAAAAGTTTTCACCATCAGACAAAACCATGCTCAGTGAATTATTGTTGATTGCAAATCCGTATGACTCAATCTTGTGTCCATAAGGGATTAGTGAGCATGGCTTGAGTTCCAAGCTCACAGGATCGAAATCAAAAAATTTACTTTCTTTTTGTTTGTAATAATTGCTTTCCAAAACAGGGCTGATACATTCTCTGTGCATGCTCTCCTGAATCCAATCAAAGAATGAAAATTTCGGCTCGGGACCTGGTATTTGCACAGGATACTCATGCTGTTGTCGATCATATTTGGGATATTCAATCTCTTCACCAGTTTCCACTGGGAAAGAGAGAATTATTTTATTCAGGTCGTTACGGATAACGCCTAAAGATGTCTGCGGTAATGGAATTTCAATAACTTTTTCTGCTACACATTTTGCTTGCGGCTGCTCTAGTTTTGACATTTGAAAATAGCAAAAGAAAGCTAAACCGGTACATCCGACAATGCCGAGTACCCACAGGATTAACCTTCGATTTGAGTTTTCCAAATTTAAGCTACCGGAAATAAGAGTCTCTAATTCAAATATACATTTGCCAGAACCTACAACAAATGGCAGCATTACGCCCAATCTGGGGGAATCACTAATTAACCGGACACCTGGCCGCTTTCAAGCCAATTAATCTTGGCAATTATTAAAAGAAGTAGAATAGCTCCCCTCACATATGCAGCAGCCAGGAGTCAGTTGTTATTTATGACCGTAAAAATCACCTATTTCGTGCACGGCACCTCACTCGATAACGAAAATGAAATTTCTTCCGGCTGGTACGATGTCGAATTGTCTGAACTCGGCACAAAACAGGCTGCCGAATTGCGCGATCAGACTAAAGAAAAAAACTTTGACGCTGTGTATTGCTCCGATTTGAAGCGGACTAGCGAGTCTGCAAAACTGGCTTTTGAAGGGCGGGCACCGATTATTCTTGACGCCAGGCTGCGCGAATGCAATTACGGCGTATTCAATGCCGAGCCTTCGTCCATTGTCGAGCCTTTGCAGGAAAAGTGCATCAGCGCCCGCTTTCCTGAAGGTGAAAGCTATGAAGACGTGAAAGCACGGATATCAAATTTTCTTGCCGAAATCAAAGAAAACCACGACGGTCAGCACATTGCCATAGTCTCGCACAAAGCACCACAATTGGCGCTTGATGTTTTGCTTTTAAATAAGACCTGGCAGATGGCTTTTGATCGCGACTGGCGCAAAACCAAATCATGGAAGCCCGGCTGGGATTACGAGTTGAATTAAATCAACTCGCCGCCCACCCAGCTCTCACGTCTTGGTGTATCCAGGTAATCAACTCTTTCATGCGGCACCTCAAAGAAAATACGCTCAAGCTGATGATTCCCGACTTCAGCCTGATAATCGAATTCAGATTGGGTGATTGGAACCACCCACAAACACTGGACAAAAGCATCGTCTAACTCCATCATTTCAAGATTGGGTCCATCCAGATAGGGATAAGTAATCAGTCCATAAGTACATTTAGAGTCTTCGAGCCACGGTCTTTCAAATGGAACGCAGTGACTGAGCGCGATACGCTCTTGCGTCCTGTGATAATGAGCCAGATATTGCAATAACTCAAGATGATTTCCCGGCCCGCTTTTGATAGTCGCGCGCTCTTGCGAAAATAAATGTAATTCGATCAATTCATTTTCATAAGGACCCGTGGGGATTTTGTTTGTCATGTCGCTTTTTTCCCACAGGCAACAGGTGGCATAGACCCACATGTTTCGCGGCGGACCAAGTTCAAATTCGTAGATGCGAAAATCTTTCGGCAGGTCCTTCAGGGTTTCGTCCAGCCATTTATGGGTTTTGGGCTCGACGCCAAAAACATCCTGGTAATGCTTAATTATTTGCTTGGGATAATCGCTCATCATTAATCTTATGGGTCTGCGGTCGATAAACCTCAACTAAATTGTTGATTTTTGGGCATATATTTAATGTTCCATCTCCTGGACATTACTAATGAGCGGTAACACCACTGCCGACACTGATGCCAAAGCAGCAGCTGTACCTGAGGTCCAGCTCGCTACATCCGAGCCGGACACCCCCGTCTATCAGCCCTTCACCGCTCAAGACAATCATATTTTTTTGGCGTCTTTACCCACCGGTGATCGCAATTTGCCGCGAGTAGAGCTTGCTACTTTTGGCTCAGATCAAAACCGTGCTTTTAACGAAAGTACAGGCAGATGGGAATACGCAAGAAGAGACGATCCTACTTTGCCCAACCCTCCCGAATCTGCGCAAGAACAGCAATTCAAGGTTCTTCGCGATGCTTTCGGACTCACCAGAGGATCTCTGGCTGATGCTTACAGGGGCGGATTTGCCAGACAATTCGACCAGACTGTAGTAGCAGCCGATGCCGCCGTCGAGCAGGCGCGAACCAATCTAGGTAATATTTTCAATGATCCTGATATTAGAGCGGCCGCAGGCAGCTGGAATACAGCTCATACAAATCTCGATAGGACTGTGCGAAACTTAAATCCTCAGGAATTAGCCGAATTTGGCGGAAATTTCGTAAGGCAGTTGGATAGGCTGACAGGGACAGATCGCTCCAGAGCAATCACTGAGCTGGCTGACAAACTGGATAACACGAGTAACCCATCACTCAAGTTGTTTCTTCAAAACACACTTAGATTTCTTACAGTCAGACCTCCTGAAACTGAGCAGCAAAGGACTCAACGCGCCTCCGAAGTCGGTGGACTACTAACTAAAGGCTCTATGACTGAACTGCTTCAAGGAATGCAGAATGCACCTACCCTTGAATCAGCCGCAACATTTTCTTTCAACCAG
>CAZEQP010000605.1:0-2996 GCA_964514345.1 uncultured Candidatus Obscuribacterales bacterium | reverse complement strand
TGAAAAATGTAGAACACTTTGGTGTGGCTGTGCAAGACAAAGATGGCTATATCACAGGCTTTCAAGAAAAACCGCAAGCCAAAGACGCCCTTTCGGACATGGCGTCAGCCGGAATTTATGTGCTTGAACCTGAAGTTTTTAACTACATTCCAGAGCACGGTGTATATGGTTTTGGCCGTCAGCTCTTTCCTTTGCTTATAGAAAAGTCGCTGCCGGTCTACGGCAGCACAATAGAAACTTACTGGTCTGATGTGGGAACACACGATCAATACAGACAAACAAATTTTGATGTTTTAAAAGGACTGGTGCAAACAGTTCAATCTCCCGATTCAAGAGCCAAGAAAGAAGAGATTCAAAAAGCCCAGGTATGGCTTGAGCCCGGAGCACAACTTTCGCCTGATGCCATAATTCAATCAGGCAGCCGTATTTTGCTTGGTCAGAAAACTGTGGTGGAAGCCGGAGCCAGACTGGCAGGATTTGTGATGGCCGGCTCTGATTGTGTGATTGAATCGGGTTCCGACATCGAAAACACAGTTCTCTGGTCCGGAAGCACCGTGAAAAAAGGGCGGCCGGTCAAAGATAGCATCCAGGGCAATGATTGTCTGATAGAAGACCATTCAAAGTACTCTGAGGTGGCTGCTCTGGCAGGCAGAACACCTCAAGCAGTAAGTTCAGCCGCCAAATAAGAACAGAGTCAAATCAAATTATGTGTTGGCCGAGGCCGGAGTCTGTGAAGACAATGCGTCCGGACCGGCAGAAGCTGATTGTGCCGCTTTCCAAATTTCCATCCAGAGCCAATAGTCGTAAGGGCTAAGGTTTTCATATTCTTCTGTGCCTTCTATTTTTTTCGGCGCCAGAAGACACAACCAGGTATGCGGGTTGGGAAATCGTTTGGCCAGGCTGTAGCAGTCCGCCATCCAGAGTATTTGATCTGTTTTGTTTTTGGTGACCATAAAGGAGCCCTTTTAAAAACGGAAGCGGAATCTAGAAGGGAACGGCATTTTAGTTGTCATTGGCTTCTAGCCATCTTTTACCCAAAAAAAGCATTCCTGAAACCGATTTGTGAAAGCAAGACCCATTGTGGTTTTCTGGAATACAAAAGTACAAAATTTTGTCCGTATTTTTGCTGTTTTATAAAGATCAGCCCGGAGGCCAGTTCATCTGTCTGCCACCCAATATATGCAAATGCAAATGATGTACTGTTTGACCGCCGTCATCACCTGTGTTGACCACTAATCTGAATCCATTATTTAGGTTCAATTTGAGTGCCAGTTCACCGGCTGTTTGAAAAAGTGTTCCTAAAAGGGCCTGGTCTTCTTTTGTGGATTCAAATCGGCTGATGTCTTTGACATGCACTTTTGGAATTAAAAGAATATGTGTGGGCGCTTGCGGATTAATATCGCTGAAAGCAGCCAGCTCATCCGTTTCGTGTATCAGTTTGCTTGGGATTTCGCCTTTGACGATTTTGCAAAAGATACAATTTGGGTCCGGTTGTCGAGTGTTGTCGGTATTTGAAACTGTTCCCAATCTAAAGCCCCCTATAAAAAAGAATAGCCAGTTTTGTCTTCAGAGTTTATGCTATTAGGCTATGTTTCAGTAGCGAAATTCCTGAATGAGGGAGAAATTTTCCATGACAACTGAAAATCAGTTGCTGCAAAAATGTTTGGTTCTGCAAAAAGCTCTCTTTTCTTCTTTGCGTTTGAAAGAAGTGCTTGAGGCATCAGTCAAACAATTTGTCGAATTGAGCGGTGGCGGCAAAGTGGCCATTTTTCTTTCAGACAATGAAAACATGTCTTTCAAATTGATGTCTGAAAAAGGATATGCTCCCAAAACTATAGTCAAAATGCGCGAAGTGCCTTTTGCGGCTGAGAGTCTGCTCAAATCAGTGGTGCAAAAACGCAAGCCGGCAGCGCACAAAAACATGGCCGAATCAACCGGAATCAGTGCCGACATCATGAAAGGCGAAGGCTCCAAAGCACAAATGGCTTTGCCTTTGATTTCACATAATCTGCTTGTGGGCGCTGTTTTGATTGACCTCACCAAAGCGGAAGTGATTTCTTACGCTGATTTTTATAATGAAGTGGCAAGCATCACAGCTCTTGCCATAGCCAATTCCATTTTGTTCGGACGTAGTGAATATGAGCGTGAAAGAATTTCCACTCTTTATAAAACCTCTTGCGCACTTACATCCAGCATGCTGCAAATAAATCAAGTTTTGCAGATTGCTTCAGACACTGCACTGGTGCTGGGGAACACCACTTGCTGCGCCGTGCTTCTGGTTGATGACACACATAAAAAATTCAGACTGGCTGCATTCAAAGGTCTTGAAGGCTCCAGCTTGAACGAATTCGATTTGACAGTGTCCGATTCCATTGCCGGCAATGTGCTCAAATCAGGCAAGATAGAATATTTCGGTGATGAAAACAGGCGGCCTTACGGCATGCCCAAAGCCACAGGAGGAAGCGAATTTCGCTCGGTTCTGGCTCTACCCATTTTGGCTGACACAGGCACCAAGGGTAAGAAAAGCGGCATCGGCGTGCTGGAAGTCTTTTCCACTGAATTCAAAGCTTTCAACAAAGAACAAATTGAATTGCTTGAGTCTTTATGCTCGCAAGTGGCGGCTTCGCTCAGTGTGGCTCTCACTCATCAAACCGCAGCATCACAGGCTTCTTACGATGCCAATACCGGCTTATATAATCGACTTTATTTTGACGACGTTCTGCCCAAAGAAGTGGAGCGCGCTCAAAGACATAAACATCAGCTCGGGCTCTTGCGTATAGATATCGACCATCTGGGACAAATTAATGATCATCTAGGTCAGAAAAAAGGTGACGAGGCGATTGCATATGTTGCCGCCAAAGTGAAAAAGACTCTGCGTGACATAGATATCGCCTGCCGATATGGCGGTGAAGAGCTGGTGGTTATACTGCCTGAAACACCGGAACAAAATTTATTCATGGTGGTGGACCAGTTCTTCCTGGAAAAATATTTCCTTT
>CAZEQP010000604.1:0-3001 GCA_964514345.1 uncultured Candidatus Obscuribacterales bacterium | reverse complement strand
AACGTCACATAAAAATGCCGTACCCCTCTTGGAAGCCGGCACCCTTGCGCTTTGCTCGTCATTGTAATCGTTCATTTGGACCTGGTTTCAAGAATTTTCAGCTGGGTTTTTCTTCCCTTTTTTAATAGCCTCTAAAACGTAATTTTAGACATACCCAATTATGTACAAAAGAGAAACAATCAGGCTTTTGCGGCGAATAAAAGCTACGATCTAATCAGGACAAATAATCAAGAGGTTTTTTGAAATGGCAAACGCTCACGAAACAGTGCTGGTGGACGGTCTGAGGACCCCTTTTGGAAAATTGGGCGGCACTTTGTCCAGTTTGAGCGCCATTGACCTTTCAGCCCCCCTTATTGCCGCCCTGGTGGAAAAATACAATATCCCCGGCGAGCTCATCGATGAAGTCATAATCGGTCAGGTCATTCAAGCCGGTTGCGGACAAATCCCCTCTCGCCAGGCACTTTTGAAAGCCGGTTTGCCCAACACCTGTGAATCTACTACTGTCAACAAAGTCTGCGCCTCAGGCATGCGCGCAGTAAGCTTAGCCGACCTGCGTATCAGAGCCGGAGATGGAAACATAATACTTGCCGGCGGCATGGAGTCCATGAGTCAGGCGCCCTATATAGTAGATGCAAACGCCGCCCGTTTCGGCAAGCGTATGGGTCACACCCCCTTGAAAGATTCGATGCTGGCAGATGGTCTTGAGTGCCCGGTCACAGCCGTTCACATGGCTGTGCATGGAGCCAAAGTAGCCGAAGAATTCGGCATCTCGCGCGAAGAGCAGGACAAGTGGGCTTACAGAAGTCACAAAAAAGCTTGTGAAGCCATCGAAAACGGCACATTCGCCCGCGAAATAAAAGCCACCGAAATAAAAGACCACAAAGGCAAAGTCACCATAGTAGATAAAGACGAATCACCCCGCGCCGATACTTCAATTGAAGCACTGGCAAAACTGAAACCTGTTTTTTATGACAAAGGTACAGTGACAGCCGGCAACGCTCCCGGCGTCAATGACGGCGCTGCCATCTTGCTTGTGATGAGCGCAGCCAAAGCCAAAGAACTCGGTTTGAAACCACTTGCAAAAATCGTGACACATGCCTCAATCGGACAGGACGTGCCTTATTTGCACACAGTGCCCGCTCTGGCTACACAAAAAGCTTTGAAAAAAGCCGGAATGCAAGTAAGCGATCTGGATTTGATGGAAATCAACGAAGCCTTTGCCGCTGTTGCTTTGAAGTCGATGGCTATGCTAGGAATTGATTCTGAAAAGGTCAACGTAAACGGAGGAGCCATCGCTCTTGGTCATCCCATCGGAGCCTCTGGTGCCCGCATACTTTTATCCCTGGCAAAAGAAATGGAAAAACGCGGCTCCAAATACGGTGCTGCCGCCAGTTGCTCAGGCACCGCCCAGGGTGATTGTGTAATTCTTTCAAGAGAAGGTCTCAATTAAAGTTACATTGACAGAAGACGCGAAAAAGAGAATAAAATTTCTGCGTGACGAATTGACTCGTCACAATAAGTTGTACGAAGAGGGTAGATCAGAGATACTCGATGCCGAGTACGATGTTTTGAAGCGAGAATTGCTCCGATTAGAAGAAGAGTTTCCAAACTTAGCCACTCGAAACAGTCCGACTCAAAAAGTTGGTGCTCCCCAAAGTATGCAAATGTTTTTAGACATTCTCCCTTCCAATAAAGCAAAAACTGCACTTTTAAAATCACTAGGAAAAATCGAACACCGTCCTGCAATGCTTAGTTTAGGCAATGCGAATGGATACAACGAATTGGAAAGTTGGTTTAATCGTTTAAGCAAAAGTATAGACGAAATTGACCACGTACCTTCTGAATTGTCATTCATTTGTGAGCTAAAAATTGATGGACTTTCAATTTCGCTAACATACCAAGATGGAGAATTCTTAGAAGGTGCCACCAGAGGCAATGGAGATATTGGAGACGATGTAACTGCGAATTTAAAAAAGATTGCTGGACTTCCAAGAAAATTGAAGCCTTTTACAGACCACAAAGGCAGGAAAAGAATTCCATCGCGAGTAAATGTTAGAGGAGAGGTTTACCTTGCAATTTCTAAATTTAATGCTCTAAATGAAATGCTCAATCTAAATCATCTAGTGACTTTTGCAAATCCTCGCAATGCTGCAGCTGGCTCACTTAGACAAAAAGATCCTCGAGTTACTGAAGCTAGAAAACTTTCTCTTTGGGCCTATAACGCTTTTTTTGACAGCGATATAGATAAAACAATAACTAGTCATGAAAGAACCTTGCAAATTTTGGCCGAAATGGGTTTTCCAGTAGAACCACATTATCGTGTTGTTAGCAGCTTAGAACAAATGAAAGAATTTTGTGATTTTTTCGATGTTCAAAGGTTCGGCCTTGACTATCAAACAGATGGCATTGTAATCAAATTGAATAACAGAGACATTTGGAATGAAATTGGCTACACATCGAACAGCCCAAGATGGGCAGTTGCATTCAAGTATCCACCACAAGAGCTAGAAACTATTCTGGAAGACATTTCATTTGATGTCGGTCGCACAGGAGCTGTGACACCATGTGCTATGCTGAAACCGGTCAAAATAGCTGGCACCACAGTCAAACGCGCTAGTCTTCACAATTATGACCAAATACAAAGACTGGATGTGCGTCGCGGAGACACGGTTGTTATCCGCAAAGCAGGCGAAATAATTCCTGAAGTTTTGCGTGTAGTGACAGAAAAAAGACCGCCTCAAAGCGAGCCTGTTGTTTACCCTACAAACTGTCCAGTTTGTGACACCGCCCTTGTGCGAGGCGAGGATGAAGCTGCTTTCAAATGTCCCAATATATATGGATGCAGAGCGCAAATAACACGCAGACTTGAACATTTCGTGGGCAAAGAAGCCATGAATATAGACGGCATGGGTGAAGTGCTGGTCGTAAAACTGGTGGAAAAAGGTCTTGTCGAAGACGCCGGTGATTTTTACAAATTAGATTTTGAAACACTTTCCGGACT
>CAZEQP010000603.1:0-3005 GCA_964514345.1 uncultured Candidatus Obscuribacterales bacterium | reverse complement strand
AGGCTGGAAGCGTGGTCATAGGGAAGTAGTGGAAAAGGCGCCATCTATGCTCATGAACGTTTTTGAGCGTGAATTTATCGCTTACACGCAGGAGCATAACGCACTTGTTCAGTTGTATAAAACCAGACTGAATCAGACCAATCGCTCTATGGAATCCTGGCGTTTCGGGCAGTCTCATCAATCTGAACTACCGCTTTCGGCAAATAAAGGTCCCGGTTCCTCACAAACTCAGGAGTTGAGTATTAAAGATCAGGTCAAAAACAGGGTAACTGGCACCAAAGTGCGCGATGAATTGCCTAAGTTTCTTGATTTGCTTGTTATGTACTTGCAATCAGGTACGCCCTGGCTGCACGCCATCGACCAGATTGTGACTTATAACGCCGGAAGTTGCCCCATGCTGGCAAAAGAATTGAGCCTGGCGTTGTTGGCTGTTCGCGAACATAATACGCCCCTGTACAAATCAATGGACGAAATAGGCAAACGTCTGCAAATCCGTGAATTAGTCGAACTTGCCGCCACATTGCACGCCGCCCATAGAACCGGCGGCAGCATCAGTCAGGCTCTTTTGAATCAAGCTCAAGCTTTGCGCGACAGTATTAAATCGCGAGACGCAGGCATCGCCAACGCCCTTAAACCATTTCACTGGTTTTAACTTTTCGTAAATCCCTTGATTCTATCCACGATCTTTGGCGGCGCCATAATTGGCGTGATTGGTCTTTTGACTGCCAGATTGGGTGCAATAACCCGCTGTTCAACGGCGTTAATCGCCAGGTCAACATTCGGCACAAGAGGTGCCGCAATAGTCGGTTTTATTCTGGCGCTGGGCATGACCGGCTGGTGGGCGGTGCAGACTGAAATGTTCACCAGAGCGGTTATTGATTTGGTTTTTCGTCTGTCCGGTTTTTCTCTAAGTCGCGAATTGACAATTTTGGTCGCCGGTGCAGCCATGATAACCACCGCCGCCCTGGGAATCAAAGCTATCGGAAAACTGGCATATATTGCGGTGCCACTATTGATCGCTGGACTGAGTTATGCCATGAGCAATTTGTTTATGACAGGCAACGACATTGCACCTGTTTTTTCATACGAACCGCAAAAAGCCATCGGATATGGTGCAGCCGTCGGAACAGTCGTTGGCGGCTGGATTGTCGGTGCATCAATGAATGCTGACTATGCCCGTTTTGCCCGCAATAGCAAACATGCAATCACATATGCTCTGGCGCATTACTCATTCAATTATCCGCTCTTGCTCATCATATGCGGTATCATGGCCATAGGTTTCAACACAAACGACATCGTCAGCCATCTGGTGCCGCCTCAATTTTCCTGGCTTTTGCTGGTTCTGATGATGCTTGCCACCTTGGCGGCAAATGACTGCAACCTGTATTCATTGTCACTGGGTCTTACGGCTCTGACTGGAGCAAGAAGATCTCACCTTGCCATCATAGCCGGTATTGTCGGTATTATGCTTGCCGAATTCAAACTGGCGCAGAATATGGTATCGTTCCTGGTTCATTTAGGGGTATTTATCGCACCGATCGGTGGAGTTTTTATCGCTGGATCTTCCGGTTCTACAACTGTGGTTGAACCAGTCGGCAAGTCGGTCGGCGAGCCGTTCAGTGAGCCGCCAGCCAAGCTGCCCCGATTCAAATGGCCCGCTCTTTTAGCCTGGATTCTTGGATCTGTGCTTGGACTTTTAACTACACCAAAAGAAGCTATGGGTCGTCCGGGCTTATTTACCATTACAGGTATATCCACGCTTGATGCAGTAGTATGTGCCGCGGCATTGATGTGGACTTTCAAAAAATTGCAACGAAAACTTCTCTTCGATTCAACTTCTTCCACAATATCCCAAAAATCAAAAGAGTCCAAAGAGTCCAAAAAATTAGCCGTCAGTTATTCGGGCGGAAAAACTGACGACTGAAACTTTTTGTATTTTGACTTGCTTACTTTGTAGCTCCTTTGGATTTTTCAGAAGCGGTTTCTGAATCAGTTTCTTTGGCGGTTTCTTTTGTGCCGGGCGTGGGAACCGGCTCTTGCTGACTTTGTTTCAAAGCAAGCACCACAAGCTTTTTAGCCCATGTTTTTGCCTCATCTGTTTTACCCTGCTTGTCTTTGATTATGGCCAGACACAAATAAGAAGCGATGAGATTGTTGGCCAGATGCGGCTGATAGAACTTCTCGATTTGATTAACGGCGCTTGAAAGATACTTTTCCGACTCGTCAAAATTGTCTTTCAGATAATAAGCAAGACCGAAATCGCCTTCCACTGCAGCGATGAAATTGTCGCTTTCAGGCAAAATTGTTTTTGATCCTGTCTGGACTGACTTGAGCAAGCTGAGCGCCTTCTCTTCTTCACCTTTGAACAGAAATGCTTCAGCCAATCCGCCATAGTTCTTCAAATTGGTGGCATCTTTGTCTTTCAGCACTGAATCAATCGAAGGCAATTTTTGTTCATATGCGGCGGGATCCGGGATCATGGTCAAAACAGCTTCTTTTCCCGCTTCGGCTACTTTGGGAAAATTGACGGACATTTTTCGCACCTGTTCAAGACAGGCTTCCGAGTTGGGAGCAATAACCGGTCTGGAGGTGGAGCTTTCAGTCGTCTCCGGAGGCTTGATTGTCGCGCTGTCCTTATCCGTTGCGCCAGCCTGGATGGAACTAAAGCTGAAAGTGGCCAGTAAACTTGCGGCAAGCGCCAGAGAAACTCTTTTCATCCGGGTGTAATCTCCAAAAAAACGGGAGACTACAGTTTAGCAGGGATGGACCGCATTTTTAAGTGACAATTTTAGCAACCCCTTGTTACCAGCCCTGATTTTCTACAGTTCTAAATAGAATCTCCGAATTAATTTCAAGAAGAATATTAGCTTCTAGCCAAAGCGAAAAATGAAAGAATAAAGCCCGTCAGAGCGCGGAGGAAGCCTGGAGGGACACATGTACAAAGTATTTGATCACGAAAGTTTTTATCCGAAACTAGAATTGGATTTAAAAGATTCCCGATTTTT
>CAZEQP010000602.1:0-3005 GCA_964514345.1 uncultured Candidatus Obscuribacterales bacterium | reverse complement strand
ATTCAAATCAGAGGAATTGTCTGCTTGACGTGGAACAATTTATTGGTGCAGGTCACTCCCAATACTAAACTTATGCTGGACTTCTTATGGGTTACTGTTATTTCAACGTCTGGATTTTCTAAAATTTTATCGACTTGTTCTGGCGAAAAATTCATGTTTAAAAGTTTTTGCCTAGTTGAAACTGCTAAGGGGTCAAGCTTCTCGCGCAAGTTTAAGACTTTTAGATTGTGTAGAATTTCCATGATTTCGTAAATGAAATCGTTCAAAAAACAAATGACTCTTCCGAAAATAATTCCGACATAAAGATTTAAATCAACGTGTTGGTTTGAAAAGGTAATTGGAAAATCTGAGTGTTTTTCAAAACCGTTTTTCAAGTATATCCCGACTCCTTTTGAGAATTTGGCAACCTCCCAAAAGGAGATTTCACCGCCCCAATGGACTAAATAATTTCTAGTGTGATTAATTGCTTCAAAAAACTCATTAAATGCTTCCACGACTAAAACTAAACTCGGTGCAATGTTTTGAATGTTATTCGTATTTTGAAAAATATTGTCGCTAAGATCCTTGTATTTTACGTCTTTCAAATTGTCTTTCTTGATGAGAACGGCCAACGCTATGGCTGCTAAATGATCCAAAAGCGATCTTAAATCTACAAAGAAACCTTGAACGACTATTTCTAAAGAACGTAGAAAAAACTGTCTGTAATCGCACTTTTCGTCTTTCAGCTCTTCTTGATACCATTCAATCATCGTGCAAATGATCACCAAATTTTTTACGTCTTGGTGAATGAAGGTTAGCGGGATTGAAATTTTATCCAGTAGCTTCTTTCCCTCCTCTGCACTTTGCAAGTAGTCATTACTATCATTTTTCGCTCTACCCGCAAATTCCTGCAGTGGACCTGACAAACAGGGACGTTTCATAGAGCTAAGTTCTTCGGAACAAAATTCAAGAGCTTTCTTCAAGTAATTCAAATGTTTTTCAACATTTTTGATTTGTTCGGATGTGTTCATGGTTTTATACCTAATTTTTTGGCAATCTCAGGATCAATTTGGTTTTCGGGATTCCACCAGAAGTCAGTTTTAGTGCCGCCTACAATGTCAATGATTTCCTTGCAAGTGTTCTTATTGCGCTCACTCCCGTCGGAAAATGCTCGGCCGGCGGCATAAGAAAATAAATCTGCTGCGTCTAATAGTTGAGGCTTCACCGAATAGGTTGAAATCTTCAACCGCGAAAAGGTTTCCATCATTTTGATAACCTTGACGGTCTTACTATCCTTAAAAACTTTCACTGAATTTGATAGAGGATCGACAAACAGCTTGTACGGCACTTCATCTTTCATTACTCCATTTTCCGACCTGACTGCAATAGTTGCCATTATAAAACCCCAACCATAAGCTAGAGGATCACTCATCGGGACATATTTAGAGTTCTCGTAATCGATTTTTTCATCCCATGTTTTTACATGGACCACACCTAGAGCAAAAAATGCTTCTTCTGATTTAAGTGCCCTCATTAGATCGACCGCCAATTTAGATGACTCAGATTCGCTTAGATGAGCCCATTCAGTTTTTTCTCTTGCCTGTCCACTAAAAATTTCTCGAGCATGAACCTTTGTCCTGCTATTAGCTCCATACCTTTTGATAACATCGTTCCAAGCGTAAAGCCCGCGACGCTCGTGATTCCTATCAACAAAGCATACAAGTCCGTAAGTTACCAAGTCTTTTGCGGTACTTTCATCACCAAATATTTGTAACTCTAGTTTTGCCATCTAAACAGCGCTCGCCACTACTCGCAATGATTTTTTTTGCTCAGCTCAATTGATTGTCTTGTCTGTTTCACTTCCACCTTCACCCTCTTCCTCTTGCACACACCACATGTGCCACCACGTTTCGCGCAGTGTTTGCAATACTCACATGTTTTGCACGCGTCGCATGGTGTCAATCCATAACATGTGCCAGCAACCGCCGGCTGAACTCCAAATGAAAGCAGCAAAACAAAGACAAAGAGACGCAACCAATTCATTTATACAGGTCCTCAAACGGCAATTCCCTTCAATATGACAGAGAAACGACACCTTGTCGGTTAAATGGACAACCATCACTAGATTTGTCAGCCTGCCGAAAACGTCGCCTGCCTGACCGACAAACAGGTTCCAGGCTGGTAAATTTAATCCACAACTTCTGGGAAAAACTAGCCGCCTTGTGAAGACAAATGTCGTAATCGAGAGCGCTTGCGATTCACCAGTCATAAATTCGAGAGCGCTTCATGAAGACTCCTCTTCTAAATCGAACTGTCTTTCAAGTTCGATCAGTTTAATTGCCATTTCTGGCTCGCACACGTAATGAATTTTCGAGCCGGCATCTCCAATGAAACGCTTCGCTCCGAATTCCTCAAATCGTTCCCAAAATACTTTTTCACCATCTTCTAATTCCCAGTAATAGTGGTCATTGTGATTGTAATTAAGTATGGGTTTTAGAACTTTGTTTTTATCAACAATGAAAAACTCGTCAAATATCTCTCGGGGATAAAGAGCGTAAGAAGCGATCCACGCTTTCAGAAATTGTGGAACGCATTCTTCAGGTATCAACTCATAGCCGCTTGACACGTCAAATTTAATATTGCTCTCTGAGTAAAACGCATCGGACATTTTCTGCTCAGGGCGGCTATTGCTATCTACAGACGAAATCAAAATCGCAGAGTCTGCAAAAAACTCGGGCAAGCTTTCCATTACATCTAAAGTGCACATCCGAACATAATCGGCAGAATATTTCGATTTATCCACGACAGACACCCGCATATTTACGCGTCCAAATGACCTGTATGATCTTAGCAGAATCATGAGCGAGCCTATTCAATTGGTGAATCCAACAGTGACAAACCGCCCCATCCAATATAAGTTAGTAAGATGAACCTCGCTCGGACGAAGCTCAAACTAAATCGAACAGTCCCCATAGCTATTTTGGTGGCGGTGTCGCTGTTCGTTGGCGCGACGCAGAGAAGAACCT
>CAZEQP010000601.1:0-3006 GCA_964514345.1 uncultured Candidatus Obscuribacterales bacterium | reverse complement strand
AGCAGGCATCTCTTGGAACGAAATTGAATTGCGTCTGGCTATTTTGAATTTGCTTCTGGAACAACGTCGCAAAAAACCGAAATCAGGCGGCAGTTCCGCCAAAATGATGATGGACTGTCTTGACATTCACGACATGGCTGAAATCGAATATGCCATCTGGTACCTGCGTGAGAAGGGTTTGATTGAAGCGGGCGAACGCGCCTTCCAGATCACTGTTTCCGGTGTCGATTACATCATCGATACTCTGTCAAAACCAACAGTGATGAGCGCAGGCGCCACTGAAGAAAAAATCGTCAAAAACACAAAACCAGGTCCTGATGGTGGCGTGCCAGCCGTTATCCCACAATAAGACGTTGTCTTTCATCAAGATAATCTCGACAGCCTCGGCCGTGATTGTTCTATTGCAAACAAGCCCTTCAATAGCAAAAGACTCGACTGCAAAATCAAACAGACTTATCAATGAAACGGTCAAAGCCGAACAAACTAAACAACTGGAAGAATTGATCGTCCTGTACAACCAGGGTCGCAACTGGGTCATTTTACCCAGGCTGGAAAATATGGTGGCAATCTCGGCACCGGTTCCTGATGCCTGGCTTTATCTGGCTCGCGCTTATCAAAATACAGGTAAACTCGACAAATCGGTTGCCGCTTACGATAAATATTTAGAGCTGACGCCAAAAGGTGATGAACGTGATAAGTATCAAACTCTTGCGGACCTTTTGAGATCGCAGGCGGCTCAACAACAAAACAGACCGCAAACCGCAGGCAAAGACCCAGGCAATTATTTGAGCCAAGTCACACAGGGCGGTGTATTCAAATGGCCAAAATCAAAAATGCCCATTCCAGTTTTTATAGGTTCGGGAGAAAAAGTGCCCGGATACTCTTTTGATTTTGATGAAGCATTTCGTTCTGCTCTTGATGAATGGGAAAGCAAAAGCGAGGGACTGGTTAGTTTCACAATTGTGGATTCGCCGGAAGCATCAGACATAGATGTGACATGGACAGACAATTTGCACAGTAAAGCTCTTTCGTCCGAAGCCGGAAATACCAGTATCATATCCGGTGCAGACGGCATTATGAAAGCTCGCATGAATTTACTTACTATAGATCCGTATGAACGTGGACGCGCTCGCGGCAAGCGCCAACTTCGCAATATTTGTCTGCACGAAATCGGGCATGCTCTGGGCTTGAACGGACATTCAGGTTATCCGCAAGACATCATGCACGCCGAGTTAATTGTGCAGGATGGAGTGTCCGCGCGTGATTTGAATACCTTGAAAATGTTGTATGTGGAAACACCCAGAAACGAAAAACTTATGGATCATCAATAGGCTCTAAATCGTAAATAGTCCATTGACGTGAAGCTATTAGCTGTCGCTCGTCCACACGATGATCGTGGTTAAATCCGTGGTAATGCGGATTTTCGATTTGAGGTTCAGCTTCCAAATAGTTCTTATTACGCAGATGATTTAGAAAAACTTCTTGCCGTCCATAGGCATAGATTATGTCGTGATGGTCATACACCAGAAAGGTTCCAGGATCATCAGAACTGAAATAAATATGATGACGAGCATCATGTTCTAAGAAGTGTCCATACTCATCTAGAAACTCACTCATTTCCTTGCGTGATAAGGGTTCGACGGTACAGTATCGCCCAATAGAAAGCCCGTTAATGGGACGAATTAATACATACGTAAAATGAAATGGCTCAGGCATGATTCGCAAACATTCTCGAATCAAATTTATGTATCCTTCCGTCGTAGCAAAAACGACTCGTGGATAAGGAGTGTCAGTAGCAATCTGCTTGTAGCAATTGGAGTGGAATTTATCGGAATTTATACCATTTGCAAATTTGGGATTCGTTAAATAATCTTCTGAGGTCATTTTGAAGCGGCCGGCCGCGCAATCAGAACCGAACATTTAGCGTGAGTGGACACCGTTTGTGAGACGCTTCCGATCATAAAACGCTGCATCCCTGTTTTACCATGGCTACCCACTACTATCAGATTGGCGCCGTACTCCTCGGCGGCTTGCAGCACTTCCTCTGCCACGTTACCTTCGCGCACTTCGGCTTCAATCGAATCCTCACCATAATCTTTTTGAAGTTTAGAAGCAATTTCGTTCAACAACTTTTCTGCTGATTCGCGACGTTCATTAACGATGGCGTTAGCCAGTTCCATTGTATTCAAATATGCGCTTTGCAATTCCCAGCGCAAAGGGTCTACCACATGAATGAGTTTCATCTGCACATCTTTTGCACCTTGAATGTTGCGTAGAAATTCTATCTGCGCTTTGCCGTACAAACCAAAATCAACCGCAATCAATATTTTCATTTATTCTCCTAGTGATACTCGACAGCTTTCTTCCTCTTTTTACTTGAAGCGATATTCAATGCCTCAACGAACAATGAGAATGTGATTGCAGAATAAATATAATTCTTGTTGATATGGTGGTCGATACTTTCAGCTACCAGGAAAACACCTATCAATAGCAGGAAGCTCAGAGCAAGCATCTTAACGGTCGGATGATCATGAATAAATTTACTCACCGCCTCGGCAAAAACCATCATGATTATGACTGCGATGACAATGGCTACAATCATGACCCAGAGCTGATTTGCCATGCCGACTGCAGTAATGACAGAATCGAGCGAAAAAACAATATCCAGTAGCATTATTTGAACCAGAGTGCTTGCCACAGAGGCGTATTTTTTCTTAGCCGGATCAAGTTCTTCTTCGCCTTCAATGCGATTGTGAATTTCTTTGGTTGCCTTAAACACAAGAAAGATGCCGCCCAGAAGAAGCAAAATATCACGTCCAGAAAATTCAACCCCGATAGTGAACAGAGGCTGGGTCAGACTCATTACCCAGGCTAGCGAAGCCAGCAATACAATGCGTGAAATCATGGCAAGACCAAGTCCTACCAGACGCACCATTTTTTGTTTTTCTTCCGGAAGTTGCTCGGCAAGAAGTGCAATGAAAATAATATTGTCTATACCAAGCACGA
>CAZEQP010000600.1:0-3007 GCA_964514345.1 uncultured Candidatus Obscuribacterales bacterium | reverse complement strand
TCGGCGTTTTGCGGCTTGACTTTGCTCCAGATAAGACCGATGACTGCGCCTATGAAAAAGCCGAAACTGGCGGCAAATACCATTACCCAGGATAATCCCAGTCCCATAGCCGAGGGCAAGAATTTTTTTACATTTCGAGGGGCATAAATATCGGCGATGGCTAGAATTATTCCGATGGCAGCCCCTATCAAAATGCCTTCCTGCGCGGTCGGGGGTATGACTTTGTTCAATTGTTCGGCACCCTGACCGACTACGCTTAACGCTTCCGCCATTGCTTTCCACATTAATGTGGCAGGGGGGTGGTAATAATTTTCCAGCACTTCTTTATTTGGGACCATGGCAAACCAGGCAGGCACAATAGCCAGAGAGCCAAAAAAGACCCCTATGAATTGAGCCCAGAACTGACGTCTGGGGTTTGCTCCCAGCAGATATCCGCTTTTTAAATCTGTAAGCAAATCGGCTGAGGCTACTGCCGCATTAGCTGTGACGCTGGCTGTCATAAGATTTGTGGTCATATTTGAGGGCGCCAGAAAAGCGTAAACAAGCTGGGTAATTTTGCCCATGGCTCCAATGGGCGTGATATTGGTCTCGCCTGTGGCGCGGCAGGCAACCAGTGCCAGTACGGCGCTCATCACTACAGTGAGCAGTCCCAGAGGTATAGAAATTTGAAAAGCAATAAATTCAAGTGTCACCATCATGATAGTGACCGGAATCAATCCGATTACAAGCCAGCGGATGGGAACCTCGATATCGTCTTTTGTGCCTGCGTCTTCTTTTACATTTTTGGCAGATTGAAAAGCACGAGCAATTGTTTTCCATTGCAGAGCGAAAGCGGCAATTCCGTTGCATACTAATATGGATGTTCCGGTCCAGACGGCCCAACGCAAAATAGTGGCTTCGCTTGCCGTTTCATGCATAGCGATAACCGCCGGTCCAATTGCGAAATATAAAAGCACTGAGGCGAAAAACATAGTGGCGCAGACCCGCATGCCGATTATCATTCCGGCTCCGATCATAAGTAAGCCGGGTTCAAAACCGAATCCGGGCATTTTGGAAAGATCCGCCCCGTTCACTCTGGCGCTGAAAGAGACCATTTCAGGCAGTTTGAGATTCATTGCTATTTGCCAGGGAAAATCGCCTTTGCTTAAAAACCCTGTAATTGCTCCCAGAATCATTGTCACCACCAATGAATAAGCCTTTTGCACCGCTTCTTTGGATTGGCTGTAAAGGCTGCGTAATGTGGTGGCACAGGCAATACCATCGGGAAATGCGAGAAACTCTCGATTAATAAGTTGTCTTTTCAACGGAACGGCGATAAAAACACCCAGACAAGCTGTAGCCATAGTCCAGAAAAGAACTATCCAGCCGTTAATATGCTGACCTGTAATGAGTAAATAAGCCCCAAACGCCATTCCTATAGTGGAACCTGTCGAATAGCCTGCAGCCGAGGCTGTCGATTGCATACAGTTGTTTTCGAGTATGCTCATCGGAGTCAATTTTGGAAATACCACTCGCAGTCCGTTCCAGATACAATAAGACAGAACGCAGGCGGTAAGCGCCACACCAAATGCCCAGCCCAGTTTAAGCGTGGTGTATAAATTGGAAATGGACATGAGCATTCCCAACAAGCCACCCATAATTACAGCACGCAAAGTCAATTGCGGGACTTTGTCACCCTGATAAATTTTTTCGCGCCAGATTTGATGCCGTTTGTCCGGGTCTTCTTCTTTTTCGAATGCGGCTATGTCTGCGGCTTGTGTGTCTTTAATTTCTTGTTCCATGTGGTTATTTTTTCGCTTTCATCAAATACAAAATACGTTTGCTGTCTTCAATTTCTCTTTTAGTAATTGTTTCAAAGTGCTCAAGGTAGCATTTTTCAAAATTTTCTTTAGTGTAATGGCTGAAAATATCGGCACGACCCTGCATCATTTTTTGCACAAACTGGTCGGATTCTGAGGCGAATTCAATTATAAGATAGCGTCCAAGCTCACAAAAATATGAAGCGCTCATGGCAAAATTTATGTGATGACCGATGCTCAAATGATGCTGCAATGCCAGAGCCGCAATCAGATCTGCCCGGACTCTCTGGCTCAGGCTCAAACGTTCTGAATTGGCAAAACCAAGAGCAGGTGTCGGCTGAGCTAAGTCTACAGTCAGGGGAAGGACGTTTGTGCTTTTCTTTTTGCGGCACTCTAAATAATTTGCTTCTGTCAGATCCGCTTCGGCATCCAGCGACAATATGAGCGAATCTTTCAAGAGTGTGCCCAGAAGCCGGCTGTATATGCCGGTATTGGCACCAGTATCGATGACTATTTTGCCGCCCTCTTTCTGTTGCCAGATTTCTACTAGCTCGCTGAATTTACTTTTCTTGTCTGATATCGCATTCAGACTGTAGCTTTCACTTTTATATTTTCGCCAGACACTTTCTTGTTTTTTTGCTTCCATGCTTTTGATGCTTGAATGAAGCGTTTCGACAAAAGCCATCATGGCTGGTTTTCCCATTTCTCTGGCTGAGTTTTCGACTGGATGATTTTGTGATTCTGCATTTGCTGAAACTTTGGCATGCCAGTGCAAATGAGTGGAAAGCATGGGCATGAACCAGGTTTTGGCAGGCAGCATGCGCGAAGCCAGGTCCAGGGGAATGCCATCGAGATTTGATTGAAGCAGGCTGTTCAAGCGTAGATCCACATGTGACATGAGAGCAAGTGGTGCCAGAAAATGCTGGCAAAATTGTCTGTATGCGATCCAGGGTTTGCCCGGCAAATATTTTTCAAAAGACAAAGTATCTATGAGAACAGGCTTGCCGTCTTGCCATTGAATGTTGAAAGCGCTTGCGTCTTTCAGGCTCATATTGTGTGAAAGAGCTTTTTCTTGAATTTCAAGAGTGAGCAAAGCAGCTTCTTTCAGTTGACTGAAACACCACTCGTAAGGATAAGAAATGAAATCAATTTGCTCTGGACGAATGATTGTGTAAGTGTCGTTTGTTGAATCTGACAAATCTGCTGAA
>CAZEQP010000599.1:0-3011 GCA_964514345.1 uncultured Candidatus Obscuribacterales bacterium | reverse complement strand
GGCAATGAAAATGAAGTGGGGCTGGCTCTCCTGGATCTGCTGTTTAATTGCATTAACCAGACCGGAAGGATTCATCTGGTACGCAGTCAATCTGCTTTATTTTTTCAAACGAGCTGAAGATCGCAAACAATATTTGAAAAACTGGATAGCACCTTCGATCCTCATCGTCGGTGTTTATGTGTTTCTGTTTTCTTATTTCGGCAGCGTCATTCCTCACGGTGCACTGGGACGTGCCGCCATGTTCCACTCTTTTGGAGAAGCGACCGACAAAACTGTTTTTTTTATTTTGAAATTTGTCGGTGTTCAATTGTTCGGCACAAGTCTTGCTGCCGTCTTTGCTCCCGGTCTCAATTTCGAAATCACCTGGCTTTTACAGGGCGCGGTGGCATTTTTGTTCCTTTTTGAAGTATCTCGCCGCAAAGCCTGGTTTCAACCTTATGTCTATTCGTCCCTTCTTTTATTGTTGTTTTTTGCCGTTACAGACCCCTGGATGTTTTCCTGGTACTACTCCTGGTTTGCCCTGCTTGCACCACTAGCAATACCGTATGTGGTGCTATGCCTGATCCGGTTGATTAAGAGTCTGTCCGGCTATCCATCATTAGCATTCTGTGCGGTTGTCGCCTCGCTCTGTCTTTTGAGCTTTAATCTTGCCACACTCCCGCCGGCAAGAATTCTGCTTTTAAATCAGAAAGGTCCTTTCATGACTTTCTGGCCTGTGATTAAAACAATACGTTCATATCCTTTCGGCTGGAGCGAACCACAACAAAGGCTCCTTGTGTACAAACACGCTGCCAATTTTTTCAATACTCCGGAAGCGGCAAAAGGAGACATCGCCACCTGGGAACCGGGTCTTCTGGCTTATCTTTTGCCTGAACGTAAAATCCTTGATTTAGGCGGTCTGCTCTCAGACGAAGTTTTGAAATTTTATCCTGTTCCAAACGGCGAGCGCACAAGAAAATCAGTCTGGGGTTCAATACCACCTGAAGCCATAATCCAATTGAAACCGGAGTGGTGCATTTTCTTTGACTGTTTCGGCGACAACGGACTTTTGAGCAATCGCAAATTTTTGAGCAGTTATGAACTGCAAAAATTCATGCACGGCAATATCTGGGGAAGCAAAGGTCTTTATATTTTCCGGCGTGTTCATGACGGTGAAGTTGGCGAAGGAGCAAATAGCAATGGAATTTAAATGCTCCAGAGAAAAAATGAAACCGATTCTGACTTATCTTGCCGTCCTGACCATTGTGGCAATAGCCGTTCATAAAGGAATTCAGGATTCTTCTCAAGTCGGTAGCCGCTCCAACAGAGATACTATTTCAGAAACTGAAATTCAAAAAGAATCAGCTGACGCTAAAGGTGCGCTCAATCTGGATTCTTTTCTGGAACATACAAATGTTTTATCCCGTCACGCCCGCTTTCAGGAAGTGGAAAACTTAAGCAAAGAGCGCCTGATAAAGGCAACCCCGCTTGAAAAGTTGAGACTTTTAAGAGGCCTGGCTCTTGATCAGTTGAAAATGCTTCATTTCAAAGAAGCCGACCAGTATTTGCAATCCGCCCTTTCTATCGCTCTTGCCGAAAAGAACAATAGAGACCTAATGTTAGTTTACGACGATTATATTGACCTTTACAGCCAGGCTTTTCGCTTTGCCGATAGCGATAACACCCGAAATGTCTGTCAGTTCAAATTAAATGAGTATTTCGAGAAAGCTAATGCACTTTCTGCCGACCGGACAGTTGATGAGGGGACTCGCCGACTGGTCCGCAATCATTGCCGCATAGGACTCATCGAAATGGGGCGTTTATTAGAACTGGATTGCTTTGATCCAGAGCCGGGAGGACACCTCGATTAGCTTAAAAACGAACTATTTATGGGATTAATTAAGCTCTTACCAGCGTATAATTGTACAAGGAAGGTCGTTCTCGTTCGGGATGAGTAAACTATGCAAATGCGGATGAATCGACGAATATTGAAAACCAAAAGAGGCACTTCATTAGCTGAAGCACCTCTTGCTTTGTGGATAATTCTCATTACCATGGCTTTTCCATTACTCATTCTGGTAATGACTTCAATCAAATTTGCCTTTTTCTGGAACGCCGCTCGTGAAGCAGCCAAAGCCGCAGCTGCCACTCAAACTTTCCAGGTTAATCAACCCAGCGGGGCTCTGTCTGCCGTCAACACAGCAACTAATATGGCCACTCTGGCCTCAAATCCATTTTCGGGCATCACCCTGATGAACCCGGTCAAAGTATTTATTATCCGCACAGACTTGACCACCAATGCCGACTACAAGTTTCCCACCCCCAACGTGAAACTCTCGCCCCCAGATGCACCGCCAGATCCGGAAAAGTATTATTATTCAATTCAAGTCGTACTAGACGGCAGGGTTGAACCATTTTTGCAGCATCCCGGATTTCAATCAATTGGAGTAGCAATTCCAGGTCTCACCACATCTTATCCAATACAAGTTTCCTCTCAATTTCCATTTGAAAACTTACAGGGGCTAGATGATTAACGCGAAAATGACGTTCAGAACTAGAAACACCAGACCAGAAAAAGGTTTGAGCTTTGCAGAAGTTTCAGTCACCGCTTTTTTTGTCATAGTCTTTGCCGCCATGGGTGTGGATCTGGCTCTTTTGATTTTCAGCGCTTCAGTCAATGATGCCGCCTGCCGAAACGCCGCTCGCGCCGCCGCGCAAGGAAGCGATTACGGCAAAGCCCTTGCCCTGGCAAGAGCGGCTTTAAAAGCCAACAGAACAGATGGCAACTTCATCACCCAGCCGGCCATTACTCATTTTGAATATCAATTGTTCGGCAATAATCCACCGGCAAATGAAACTCCTTATGTGCAGGTGCGCACCGAAGTAACAGTGAGATTGCCTGTTCCCATCATGTTTTTCGGAGCCAATTTCAACGGCGGCAACAATCTTGTTTTCAAACAGATTTACGCCTATCCTATCGTCAAAACCAAAATATTGATGCCTTGATGCCGTCAATAAAAATGAATGAAAGC
>CAZEQP010000598.1:0-3011 GCA_964514345.1 uncultured Candidatus Obscuribacterales bacterium | reverse complement strand
GGTCGACCACTTCGTCTTCAGACTCGACAACCATTACAGGCAGTACCGGTCCGAATGTTTCGTCTTTCATAACATCCATTCTGGTATTTACGTTTGTAATAAGTGTCGGCTCAAAAAAATATCCACCCAGATCAGGACGCGACTTTCCTCCGGCAAGGATAGTTGCCCCATCGCTTACCGCCGCTTCCACTTGCGCTTCTATTATCGCAAGTTGCATTTCATCAATAATTGGACCTACATCGGTCAGTGCATCTGTAGCCGGTCCCAGTTTCAATTTTTTAGTTTCGACTTCAAGAGCTTTCAAAAATTCATCTGTATGTTTGCCCTTAAGCACAAACACTCTTTCAATGGAAGCGCAGGCTTGACCGGCATTGGTGAAAGCTCCCCAGACCACGCCTTTAGCTGTCCACTCGACTGGTGCGTCGGGCAAAATTATAGCTGCGTCTTTTCCGCCCAATTCAAGAGTGACCGAAGTGACACTGTCGGAGGCTTGAGCCATGACCTTTTTGCCGCCTGATACACTGCCTGTGAAAATAAGCCTGGCCAGTCTTTCTTCAGATAGATGCTTTCCTGTTGTGGCATCGCCGGTGATGACATTCACTACACCGTCGGGGAAGTCTGCCTTTTTGAACAAATCGCCAATTTTCACACCGATGAGAGAAGACTTCTCGGAAGGTTTCAAAACAACCGTATTGCCTACCATTACAGCCATTAGAATGGTCATCATAGGAATTGAAAAAGGAAAATTCCAGGGCGAAATAATGCCTATCACGCCAAGGGGCTCAAATGCGATGATGCTCTGCTTGCTCGATAAAAAGGGATTGGAAAGCGAGATCAGCTGGTCTTTGAGCAGGTCTTCGGCGTTTTCGCAAAGCCAGGTGCATGTATCAAGTACTCCTAATATTTCCGAACTATAGACTTCCACTTTGGGCTTGCCTACTTCTTTCGAGATCAACTCAGCCAGTTCATCGGCATTTTCACTTATCACTTTATGCAGACGGGCAATTTTTTTACCCCGTGCCGCATAATCGAGCAATTGCCAGTCTTCAAAAGCACGGCGGGCAAAGCCGACTGTTTGTGTAACATGTCCTTTGCCGTATATTGGCAGTTCTCCGAGCAATTCTTTTGTCGCCGGGTTTATCGACTTGATGGTACTGATTCCGGTATTAGATTTGCTGCCTGTCATTTCATTTGATCTCGCTCACTAGAAGTATCGCTTCATCATTACCAGGTTCTATAGCAAGCGCTTTCTCCGCCAGTTTTTTCGATTCCTGCATGCGTCCGGCTTTCAGATGTACACGCGCCAGTGAGATTAGAACTTCAGGCGCATTCTGGTCCAGTTTATATGCTTGCCTGGCCAGGACGTCTGCTTTCTGCATATTTTCGGCAGCCGGTCCTTGAGCCAGATTCACTCTTGATTCCATTGCTTTGGCAACGGCTTCAAAACCGCCTGAGCGTCCGATTTCACGCGCTTCTTGCAAGGCGCTTTCATAGTCTTTTTGTTTGATATAAATGCGGCACAATTCTATGTGACTGGGTGCAAAAAGTTCGTTATTCTTCAAAGACCGTCTCAATGCGGCTATCGCTTCTTGATATTTTCCCTGCTGGGCAAAACGTGTTCCTGATGCCAGCAAAACAACGGCAGAGTCAGGCTCGCTTTCTGCCGCTTTAGCCAGGGCTGGGCTTTCTTTGAACTTACCTGTTTTCAGATTTATCAATGCAGAAGCGGCAGCCATATCGGGCGATTTGACTTTGTTTGCATCCAGGATGGTGCGGGCTTCATCGTACTTATTGCGCCATAACAAAGACAGCAATTTTATTTTCTTGCATTCTGACGAACTGGGATATGCTTTTAAAACACGATCGCAAGCGCTTTCCGCTTTGTCGAAAACTCCCAGGTCATAAGCTTCTTTTGCCACAAAAGTAAAAAATTCAGGCTCAAGACTTGCATCTTCAAGCAAGCGGTCGAACTCTTTGCGCAGCGCGCTTGAGCTGCCGGCATCAGCCACTCCGCGCAGCATACGGATTTTTGCCTGACGGCTTTTAGGCTCCAGGCAAGCCGCTTTTGCCTGGCATACTTTCACCTGCTCTTCATCGCCAAGTTCGCCGTAAATTTTGCCCAGTGCAGACCAGGCCTCATAATTGCCTGGATCCAGAGCAGTTGCTTTTTTGAAATAAGAGACGCTTTTTTCTTTGTCGTCTGCAATCATGGCGGCAATTCCGGCTTGAAAATTTGCCACAAGAGAGCCTGGATCAAGCGCCTGCGCTTTTACCGCATAAGCAAGTGCCTGCTTTTCCTGTCCTTTGGATCTGAGCAAAATGGTGGAATAAAGCAGGTTGTATTTAAATGATTCGGAGCATTTGTCTTTGTTTGCTTTCAATAAGGAAAGGGCTGCGCTGACATTGTTTTGGGCAAAAAGCACTTGCGCTTTGCCAGTGCATTCTTTGCACTCTGCAGTTTCAGCTGCTTTTGTCGATCCACTGGATCTGGCTGAAACATCAACAGCCATAATTCCGCTCAAAGCAAATAAAGCGATACCCAGACAAGTAGTCTTGAGACCGGCAAGCTGCAAATTCAATTTTGAGTTATCATCCTTAAGCATTGAGTCAATTATAGAAAAAACTTCTACCAGAGGTAACACCTGATGCGAGCTTCCTCGATTATTCGTACCACTATTGTGACCTTGACTCTCTCTTTTCTTCTTATTCAAACAACACAAACGGCTCTTTCAGCCCCGCAGGGGGCGGATCCGGTCGAGGCTGCCAGCGAAAAATATATGTCGGGCAATCTGGATGAAGCTTACAACATGCTTGAAAACCTGATTGATAAAAAGGGAGTGAAAGGCAAGCAGGCACAAAAAACGGCCGAAGTCCTCACCAGGATTCAACTTGAGCGAGGCTACACACTCATGGGCAAAATCGCTCACCGGAGAGGCAATCTGGAAGATGCTGTTGTTCAGTTCAAAAAAGCGGCGGCTGAAAATCCAGCTGGCACCAATGCCAGGTTGCTT
>CAZEQP010000597.1:0-3012 GCA_964514345.1 uncultured Candidatus Obscuribacterales bacterium | reverse complement strand
GCACCTGCGGTCTCATCCAGGTGAGTTCAAGATCAGAACCGGAAGCCACCTGATTGAAACCATAGGCTGTGTTCTGGAAATTGTCGAACATGCGGTCGATTATTTTAATGACCGACTGAAAGATGAACTGACGTTTTTGCTTTTCTTGCGCTTCCAAAACATCCCGGTTGACCGGGATTTTCATTTTGGCTGTGACTTCAGACTGCACTCCACCAGGCGGAGCCGAGCCAGGGGCTATGGCTTTCATCAAACTGGCTTTCCAGACACCGCTTATGTCTTCGCGCGGCTGTTCAGGGTCACGCCCTTGATGCACACCTGAAGTAGAAGTTGAATTTCCCTTTCTCAAGAGCTCGATCTGCTCAGGACCGTCAGGAATTTTCTCTACTGCATCAAGTTTGTTTTTAGTCTTACCTTTTTTCTTTGGTTTAGGCCACATTCCAAAGGATCCCCATCAAGCACAAAAAGCCCGCCAATGCCAATCTACCCGTGTAGAAAATGAACAAAACCAGTTATTCTTATTAATTAGTGCAGCACTTAAGCCCTTAAAAAGTTAACATTAGATCTTCGGGCATTAATTTTGCCCCGGTATCCTCTTTGAACTGGTGTTAATTTGTGACTATGAATTTTAAAAACGGACAACTCGACTCTGAAAATTGCATTGTCGTGCGTGGGGCCAGGCAGCACAATTTAAAGAATATCGATCTCAAAATCCCGCGAAATAAGCTGGTTGTCATAACCGGAGTGAGCGGTTCTGGAAAATCTTCACTTGCTTTCGACACCATTTTCGCCGAAGGGCAGCGCCGGTACGTGGAATCGCTGTCAGCTTATGCCAGACAATTTTTAGGACAACTGGACAAACCGGACGTAGACGCCATCGAAGGATTAAGTCCGTCCATTTCAATTGACCAGAAAGCCACCAGTCACAACCCCCGCTCCACAGTAGGCACTGTCACTGAAATTTATGATTATCTGCGATTGTTGTTCGCTCGAATTGGTGTCCCGCACTGTCCCAAATGTCAGGCTACAATCAATCCTCAAACCATAGACCAAATCGTCGATCATGTGCTGGAATTTAAAGACGCGACAAAACTGCAAATACTGGCTCCCCTTGTCTCGGGTCGAAAAGGCGAATACAAAGAACTTTTTCAGGAGCTGAAACAAGAAGGTTTTGTACGTGTCAGAGTGGACGGAAAGGTTCATCATCTGGACGATGAAATTGACCTGGACAAGCAGAAAAAACACTCTATAGAGCTTGTGGTCGATCGCATTGTAATGAAAGAAGGCATCAGATCGAGGCTTGCCGACAGCCTTTCAGTCGGTCTCAAATGGGGCAAATCAAGTGTTCTGGTGGACAATCTGGACACTACTGACGACCCGCTTCTCTTTTCTGAAAAATTTGCCTGCGCCAAATGCAATATAAGTTTGTCCGAAATTTCGCCGCGCATATTCAGCTTCAACAGTCCTTACGGTGCCTGCGCCGACTGTCACGGTCTGGGTTCCACCTTTGAAGTGGATCCGTCAATGGTGGTACCTGATCCCAGCCGTTCTCTTGAAGAAGGGGCTATTTATCCCTGGTCAAAAACAGGCAATCCTTATTATTTGCAGATACTGAATTCGGTGGCAAAGCACTATAAGTTCAAAGTGTCAACTCCATACTGCGACCTTACCGAAAAACAGCAGGAAATCATTTTATACGGCTCGGGGAGCGAAAAGATAAAACTGGCTTATGACGCTTTCGACGGCACCGGTTTTTATGAATACAAACGCACTTTCGAAGGCGTAATGAACAACCTGAAACGCAGATACGATGAGACAAGCTCCGACAAGATTCGTCAGGACATTGAGCAATACATGACTCAGCGCATTTGTACCGTATGTAATGGCAGTCGCCTCAAGCCGGAGAGTATGGCGGTCACTGTCGACGATCTGTCCATCGGTCAGGTCTGCAAAATGCCCATATCCAATTGCTCCAAATTCTTTCTGGAGCTGGAAAGCCGTCTTTCTCAGCGTCATGCAAAAATTGCCCATCAAGTATTGATTGAAATCACATCCCGCTTAAAATTCCTGGTGGATGTGGGTCTGGGTTATATTTCGCTTGAACGCCAGGCGGGAACTCTTTCCGGCGGCGAAGCGCAGCGTATCAGACTGGCCACACAGATAGGTTCGGGACTGTCGGGAGTGCTTTATGTTCTGGACGAACCTTCCATCGGGCTGCATCAGCGAGACAACACCAAGCTTATCGGTACATTGAAAAAATTGCGCGAGCTGGGCAATACATTGCTTGTAGTCGAACACGATGAAGACACTATTAGAGCCGCTGACTGGGTCATAGACATCGGTCCGGGAGCCGGGGTTCATGGTGGCAATGTGGTGGCACAAGGCAAATTCGAAGACATTCTGAAAGTGAAAGATTCACTTACCGCAGACTATCTGTCCGGGCGCAAACAAATCCATGTGCCGGTCAAACGCCGGGAAGGTAACGGGCTTGGAATAAAGGTTTACGGCGCCAGCAAGAATAATCTGAAAGATATCGAGGTTACAATTCCCTTAGGCAAATTCGTAACCGTCACCGGTGTCAGCGGTTCGGGTAAATCGACTCTGGTCAATGATCTTATTCATCTTTATATGAAACACCATCTGCATGGAACCACTCCCAAACCGGACGGTATCAAAACAATCACCGGACTTGGATCCATCGACAAAGTAATAGACATAGATCAGTCGCCAATCGGACGCACCCCTCGCTCCAATCCTGCCACTTATACCGGACTGTTTGATGCAGTGCGTGAAGTGTTTTCCATGACTACAGAAGCAAAAGCGCGGGGATACCTGCCTGGACGATTCAGCTTCAATGTCAAAGGCGGGCGCTGCGAAGCTTGTTCAGGCGAGGGCATGAACGAAATTGAAATGAATTTTCTGCCTTCAGTTTTTGTCACTTGCGACGTTTGCAATGGTGCACGCTACAACCGCGAAACTTTAGAAGTGAAGTTCAAAGGCAAGTCGATAGGTGAC
>CAZEQP010000596.1:0-3019 GCA_964514345.1 uncultured Candidatus Obscuribacterales bacterium | reverse complement strand
GCAGGGTAGCTGTGTTTGGAGTGGATAAGTGCTGAAAGCATATAAGTACGAAGCCCACCGCAAGATGAGGAATCCCATAGCATAAGCTAGTAAGAGCCCAGGAAGAACACCTGGTACATAGGATGCAGATGGAAACGCCCCGCAAGGTAAGCGTGTAGTCGAGCATTACTAATAGCTCGAGGGTTTAACCAATACATAGATTTATTTGGTATTAACGTGGATAACTCGAAATTTAAAATTTCAATTCTCAATGTGCAGTTTTCAGGGCACGCAAGCGGTCTAAATCCGACCGCATCGCGAGCGACCTGACACCTTTCTTGGTGCCAAAGCGTCCGGAACACACCCGTTCCCATTCCGAACACGAAGGTAAAGACGGACAGCAGCGACAATACTTGGTGGGTGACTGCCTGGAAAGATAGCCCGGTGCCAGGATTTATAAAAACCCTCTGTTAATAGCGGAGGGTTTTTTATTGGCTATACTCAACCTTACAGAATATAATTGTCAAAATGTTGGAAAAAGTTGATGGTAAAAAAGGTTGTAGATCTGGCTCTCAAGGAACGGATTTTATCCGATATACGAAGACTATCGGATGGTGAAGTTGGCATTGGGATAAAGAAATTTCTGGCAATTACTGAATATTCGGAATTCCAAATCAACAAGTTCTTTCCTCGATGGTCAGATGCTCTAAACGCAGCGGGATTTTCACCCAACCGATTTGCACCCGAGCCAATTAATGAAAATCATCTTTTGCTGAATCTCGCTGAGCTTACCAGGGAACTAGGACAAGTTCCAACCACAGGTAATCTTCGAATTGCAGCCTATAGCAAAGAGGACTTTCCATCCGAATCAAGTTTTAAAAAACATCTCGGAAACAAGTCAGAGATGATTGCACGTTTAGCAGCATGGATTACGGAAAATCCCGGTTTCAACGATATTTTGGAATTATTGCCAACAGAGACAAGCGACTCGAAAAAGTTCTATTCAGATTTGGAATCATCTCTACCAACAAGTAGTTCAGAAGGTCAAACAAAAGAACTTAGCGACAGCCTTATTCCACCTATTATTGAATGCCTTCCAGACATGGCACGCAATTTGCCTCAAATCATCGAGGCTTGTAAAGCCAGAAATTCTTCAATAAATACGGAATTTGAGAGGCGTGTAGCAGTAGCTTTTGAATTACTTGGTTTCTCCGTAGAACGCCTAGGGCAGGGACAAGGCCGCAAGCCTGACGGAATTGCCATATGTTTCGAAAATCATTATGCCATCATATACGATGCCAAAGTAAGAACAACAGAGTTTCGCCTTGACGCCGGAGAAGATAGAAAATTCAAAGAGTATGTTAAAACTGCCGGAGAAAGACTTCGCCAGCAAGGGATTAAGAAGATATACTTCGCGGTCATTAGCAGCGGATTTTACGAAAGAGACATTCCTAAGGCAAAAGAAATTTGTCGCCAAACTGAAGCAAAGTCTTGCATCCTAATGGAAGCAGATGCACTTGTAGGTTTAGTGGAAAACGGGCTCCGCGATGTATCAAGATTCAATTCAGAAAAACTTGAAAAGATCTTTGCCGACGAAACCAGAATTTTGCGGGCCAATCATATTTAAGATATGCAAAAAAATAAAAAGTCTTCAAACACTTCCAAGAAAGTATTCAAAACAAACGAAACAGGAAAATCAAAATCAGGCAAAGTTCCAAAAGAAGAGTTTTCCAAGCTTTCAAAAGGAGGTACTGAAGGAAGGCGGCGATGGTACATTTATTCAAAATATCCCCCGCTTTCATCTACTCATCCGGAGTTGGCTGCTCAATGGCATCCCACCAAGAACGGACCGTGGAAACCCACCGAATTCTCTTTTGGATCAGCTGAAAAGGTCTGGTGGAAATGTCCTAGAGGTGATGATCATGTGTGGCTAAGAGCAATCTTTCGTCGTACTTCAAGTACGGGAAAATTTTACGCATGCCCATTTTGCGAAGGATATAAGGTATCAAAAACCAACTCGCTGGCGACTCTATTTCCACAGGTAGCCAAAGAATGGCATCCGACTAAGAACGGCAAGTTAACACCTCAAGAGGTGGGCGCAAAATCAACCAAAAGAGTATGGTGGAAATGCCCAAAAGGCAGTGACCATGTTTGGCAAGCACACATCGATATTCGGACCCGGGTAAAGCATAATTGTCCATTTTGTTCAGGTCATATGGTTTCAAAAACAAATTCACTTGCATCTAAATTCCCACACATTGCCGATCAATGGCACAAGACAAAAAATGGCACTCTAAAACCAAATATGGTGACTGCTTTTTCAAAGAAGAGAGTCTGGTGGCAATGCTCAATAGCTAATGACCATGTATGGCAAACGGTGATAGAAAGCCGCACATTCGATAACACAGAATGTCCTTTCTGCAAAAACAAGAGACCATCTAAAAAACATTGCCTGACGGTTGTGAATCCTGGGCTTGCAGCCGAATGGCATGAAATACTTAACGGGGAATTGACACCGTCATTGGTAACTCCGAATTCAAATAAAAGAGCCTGGTGGCGCTGTAAAAACAATGAAAATCACGTCTGGAAAACAAGCATAAATAATCGTAATGCCGGCGGCACCAGCTGCCCTTACTGTAGCGGAAAACGAAGAATAGAGCCCCAAGAGGATTAAACACTTGAAATTTAGACTATAACAACCGCGATCTTCTGTAAATATTCATGGAGATTCAATCCATGCGCCTTCGCAATCAAGCCCAAGGTTGCCACGGAGGGTCTCGCATCACCAGCCTCAATCCTGCGCATCTGTCGATCAGTCAAGTTAGGAATATCCGACTGACTAAGCCCATGCTCTTTTCGCAAAGTTGCAATTGCTTTTCCAAAGTTCTTTTTACTAATTAGATTCTCGGCATCATATTTGGTGCGCCATTTTTCATCAGTGACATATCGCAAAGAATCTATATCAATATGAATATCCGCGTCTTCCCAGGAAATAAAACTACCAGCCTCATCAATTACATAGTTTCCTCTTTCACGGTTC
>CAZEQP010000595.1:225-3019 GCA_964514345.1 uncultured Candidatus Obscuribacterales bacterium | reverse complement strand
GTTGAAAGCGGCAACCGGACAGTTCAACAATACAACCGCGCTAGCAACTCTGAATAAAGTTCTGAGTACTCCCGGTCTCACTAAAGCCGATGCGCAGTCACTAGTACTTTCCTTTCTAAAAGCCACTGAGAAACCAGGTGACCTGCCAGTAGCCACGCTTTTGAATCCAGGTTCCACCAGTTCCACGACTTCAACAGGCAACACAGCACCAACTGCAAGCTCGGTCTCAAGAGGAATTTCAGCCTCAATAGCTACCACAAGCTCAACCGGTAATACAGGAAATGTCAAAGAAAGTGTCGCATCTCTAATTGGTTCAGCCTTGGGCCATTCGACCAATGCGGCTGTGGCAGTCAATGCTGTTTCGAACAGTAATAAAACACCTGCCGAAAAGCAGGCTGAAACCAAACAATTTCAGGCAATTAAACAGCAATTGGATACTCTCATTGATCAGGCTCTTTCAAACCTCTCAGGTGCTACAGACAGATTCAATTCATCGCTGGACAGCATAATGAATGCCATGCAGGACAAATCAAATACATTGAACCAGATAAAATTTTCCAACTAGCACCAGATATAGTGCAGCATAAAAAACTAGCTAAACGCCGATTTTCCAGCCCAGCTCATCCAGCGCTTCTTCAAGGCCGATGCGGCTGCGCTGGCAATAATGCAGTGCGATAATGGCTTTTTCCGGCTTCAATGATTGTTTCTCAATCAAGGCTTGCACCTGCACAGCCGCGTGCAAAGTCTTGTTGTCAATGATGTTATTGCTCACCAGATATTTGCCGGCCTCGGCTTCCGAGCTTGGACCTTGCATAGCTAAAATCGTGTTGTAGTCGGAGTCTGCCACTAAACCTGCTTTGTGCAAGAGTTTCAGAACGGACGAAACGTTTGCCGGAGTTTCTTTTCCTGTTGTGGGCGAGATGGCATAAAATGTCCCTGACTGAGTTTGTCTGGTGCGCCAGGGTTGATTTTCTTTTGTTTCTTGATTGACTTGCTGAGCCAGTCTTTGCAATTCAAGGCTCAATTCCATTACAGTTTGATACCGCTTGGAGGGCATTTTTTCAAGACACTTCATCACTATGGCTTCAAGTGCGGGCGGAAGTGAAATATCCACACGAAGATCTGCAAAAGGAGTGGGTTTCACATTTACGTGCATATAAATGGTCTTGTAAGCGTTTTCACCTTCAAAAGGACGTTTACCCATTAAAGATTGATACATGACACAGCCCAGAGAATAAATGTCTGAGCGGGCGTCGAGCGTTTCGCCTTTGCACTGCTCGGGGCTCATGTAATAAGGACTGCCGAAAACGTCTCCGGTATTGGTGAGTTTTTGTTTTGAGTCGTCGTCTTCCTCGCGCAGCACTTTGGCAATGCCGAAGTCGAGCAGTTTGACTATTTTTACATTCTGGTCATTTTTGGCCATCATTATATTGCTGGGCTTAACGTCGCGGTGGATGACGCCGCGCACATGGGCATGATGAAGGGCCGCGCAGGTCTGGTAAAAGGTGGTTAGAAACTGGCTCAGGCGCAAGCGGCTGTCGGCCCTCAATAGTTGCTCCAGGCTGTGTCCGTCAATGAATTCCATCACCATCACAGGAATGCCTTCAGAGGTGAAACCGTAGTCGTACACTCGCACTATGTTGTCGTGTCCCAGAGCCATAGTAGCTTTAAACTCTTGCTCGAAACGCTTGGTTGAGCGCTTGCTGTGCCCTTCATGCAAAAGATGAGGGTGCAAAACCTTTACTGCTACAAGCTTTCCGTCTTTAGTATCCTCCGCTTTGTAAACGCGGCTCATGCCGCCGGCGCCTATTTCGCAAATAGCCTTATAACGATTGAGGAAAAAATGCAAGGTGTCGCCCGGCTCGCGGCGGGGTGTCGATGGCGGAAGAGGAATGGGTTTTTCCACCGTACCGGCTTTTCCTTCTCTGGGGGCGGGTTTTGCCGGCTGTGCCGAGACAGGTCCCGGGTCCGCGGCTGAAATATTCAGGGCTGACCGGGCGCGTTTGAGGATCAGGTTATAAATTTGCTCAGGATTTTCAGTTTCTATGCTCCAGAACACATCAGGCGGGTTGTTTGCATCCGATTCGCTGCTCAAAACCCAGGTCGGCTGAGCGTCCATTTTAGTTAGATAGGTAACAGTCAAAAAATATTTGGAGACGCCCCCCAGAATGAAACGGATAGACTGAGTGTGGGGCGCCGACTCTTCGGCCTCGGACATAAGCGCAGCCAGCTGGACCCGGCTGGGAGGCGAGGTAAGCCTTTCCGGTTCGGGACTTTCGATCCGATTTCCGCCTGAGTTATTCAACCTTTCGATGTCCGCCATCTTCTAATTCAAATCTATCATTTTCTACAAGTATATATTCAATCGTTTCATCAGTGTTATTTCATAGGGTTCATAGCCAAGACGGCTATAGGCGGCGCAAGCTATTTCATTTTTGGCCAGAACATTAAGCTGGACATATTTTGACCCTTTGGAAAGGGCAAATTCTTCTGCCGCCCGCATTAATTCGGCAGCTACGCCTTTTTGCCTGAAGGCAGGAAGGACAACCAGATCATTGACGTAGGACATGGCAACCGCTTCGTTTAAATGTGCATCCAGGAACTGGCCTGTCAAGATTGCCACAAAGCCGACAATTTCATTTTTTTGCCCGTTTGCTTTATTTTCGGCCACAAAAATCTGATTTTTAGCTTCGAGCAAATTCTGAACATAGATCTGGGCCATTTCGGCCGGGTCCAGTCGTCTGGGTTCAATTTTTTTTTCGAAATGTTGAAGTTCTTCAAAGCAGATTTTTAC
>CAZEQP010000595.1:0-215 GCA_964514345.1 uncultured Candidatus Obscuribacterales bacterium | reverse complement strand
ACCGTCCAGATCTTCCGGACTGAATTCTCTGATTACATAACAGGGCGGACTGGTCATATGAGGGATTGGTATTATATCTGGTACTGATACTATTTCTGGTTGCTCTGTTTTTTACGCGAAACACTTGAGGGATGCACTTTAAACGACTCCCAGTCGGGTTCACGCGGAAGTTGGATGCCTTTTGCTCTTTGTTCGGCTTCGTCCACTATTTTTTT
>CAZEQP010000594.1:0-3022 GCA_964514345.1 uncultured Candidatus Obscuribacterales bacterium | reverse complement strand
CCATAAACTTTCATGCCCCAGCGGACAACTTCAGGATTGAGTGGCTCTCCCACGCTCAAAATATGGCGCAAACTTTCCAAACTGTATTTTGCCACCACATCGTCGCCTGCTTTCATAAGCATTCTAAGGGCAGTGGGAGCGGTATACCAGACCGAGATTTTCAGCCGGTCAATCACCTGATACCAGGCATCGGCGTCAAATCGTCCTTCATAACTGACGACTGAGGCGCCGTTTGACCAGGGACCGAAAATACCGTATACGGTGCCTGTCACCCAGCCGGGATCGGCCGTGCACCAGTAAACATCGTCGTCTTTCAAATCCAGAACCCATTTGGAGGTCATGTGCTGACCCAGGATATCGTTGTGCACATGCACGACTCCTTTGGGTTTGCCTGTGGTTCCTGAAGTATACAAAAGATAGAGGGGATCTTCTGGATCCATGCGCTCGCATTCCAGTTTGTCCGAGGCTCCGTCCATAAGCTCGTCATATGAAAGTTCGCCTTTGCCCAGGTTCTTTTTGTCTGAGCCGACCACAATCACATATTCCAGATTGGGAAGGTGCGGTCTTACTTCATCTATTTTTTTCTTCAGCTCAGGAGTGGTGATGACAATTGTTGCTTCACTATCTAGCAATCTGTCTTTTAAGGCATCCGGACCGAAAGCCGAGAATAAAGGTCCGATTATGGCGCCTATTTTGGCAATAGCTATGGTGGAAATATAAAGTTCAGGAATTCGGGGCAAGAAGAAAAATACTCTGTCTCCGCGCTTGACGCCAAGATTTTTCAAAGCATTGCCTAATTTGTTTGATTGTTCGAATACATCAAAGAATGTCAGTTTATGCAGTTTGTTGTCTGCGCCTACTGAATAAAGAGCCACTTTATTGCGTCTGCCGTCGTACATATGACGGTCGACTGCGTTGTAGGCGGCATTGACCTTTTCTCCGCCGAACCAGTGCACTTCGTTTCTTGCTTCCTGCCAGGAAAAGGAGGTGTAAGCTTTCTCATAATTGGCAATAGCAGGGTCTACCGGATATTTTTTGATAACTTCTTTGGCCGGACGGGTTACCTGTTCGTGATTAGACTCAGATTTTTCAGTCTGCGACTTATCGCGTGATTTTTGAGCAAGCTTCATATTCATCTCCAACCTCATTTGTGGCAGATCTCAATCCCGGCAACTTGGGAGCCGGAAAAACATATATTTTAGCTTTATTAGAGCCTATTGTTCAAATACAGTCTGCTTATCTAGTTCTTAAGATAAAATCAGTGCCTTCGTCCCTTGGCAACTACATCCAGATTATGTACTGAGATATGGCGGCAAGACAGGCAAAAAACAGCACCACGTATCCTGCCACGCTGACGGCGTGTATGTCTTTTTTGCTGCCGGCAAAAAGCAGTGCACCACCTGTGATACTAAGAAAAAGAGGCACCCAGTAGTGGATGAAATAAATGATCATGCTTATGTTGTCGCCGATCCAGACTTTTGTTGGTTTGGGCGGAACCGAAACCGAAACTTTGCCCAGACTTTTGTCTTGAAGCAGCTCGGGATCTGAGCCGTAAACAAGTGCCTGACCGCTGTTCTTTGTGCCGATCCAGCGCGACTTGCCGTCAGTTGCTCTCACATAAATTATGGGAGCTTTGTCGGCACTTTCATGGAACAGGTAAGCATGAATTTCAAGCGGACCAGGCCTGGATTCTTCAATAAGGAGCTGACCTGTTAACAAAGTGGAAAGATGATCTTTTGCGTCTTGCTGATTCACTTCAGTCACGGTTTTGATTGAAACATTTGCCGGCAGTTTCAAACTCATGGCGGCAGTGTTTTTAGGATTGGCGTAAGCTTGTTTTATTTTGATGTACCAGTTTTTTGCATCTGCTGCGACCTTGAGTTCTGGCGAACCCACAGAATAAAGTTTCACGCCGTTTTCAGTTGTGCAAATATTTTCTTGCGTTTCTCTAGAGAACCACAATTGTCTTTCCATAACCGAATCTATCCACTGTTGAGCCACTCTGAGCGGATTGTTGTATAGAACCATGGGCACTTGTACGCCTGACTTTTCGTCCTGATAAGTGGAGAGGTCGTTTGCTCCAACAGACAAAGACAATTTTCCGTCTCCGCTTATATAAGTCTGGCTCTTGCCTTGAGACTGTGTTAGTGCCTGGGTTCCAGAGCCGAGCTGAACTGATTTGGGTTTCTGGTCTCTGAACAAATACATGCCGCCAAAAATTAGCCCGACTATGACCACCAGTGCAAGCATGTATTCACGCGCAAAAATAATACTATTGGAAAGTTTTTCACCTTTTATGGTCGCTTTGCGGGCGGATGTCTTATCGACAGGAACCTCAGGCGAGAGTGTTTCACGATGGCTGATTAATTTGATTTCTTCAACACTGGGTACTTCCCATTTAACAGCTTCCGGATTCACCTGCTGATTATTGGAGGTGGATTCTTGAATGCGCCAGCTCACACCCTCTGCAGATGTGATATCCATTTCGGCGGCCAGATCCGCCAGATTCCAAATTCCGGATTGACTGGCTTTTTTCACCCCTGAAGGAATATTGCTTACCTGTGCTCTCAACTCTGCCACTCTGGCGGCCAGATGGTCCATATAAGGATCAGGATTGTGCACAGCTTCCTCAGGAGCAATCATTTGAGGGAAAGCAGGTTTTGCCACCTCCTGAGTTTCACGACGCTGTTTTAGATCATTGACTTTGGCTGCCAGTTCATTTATGTAAGGATCCGCCGCCGGATCATTTTTGCGTGGTTCATGGTTCATTTGACTGTGACCGAAGTCTACAAATGGACTGGGTCCTTCCTGATTGAAACCTGGTATCGCAGGCGGTATAGGCTCTGATGTTATTCCCTGGACAAGACCACGTATGTGTGCCGATTCCTGCTCAGAAAGCGCTTCCATAGATTCGCCTGCTGCCTGAGGTACCGGATCGTTATTTTGAACCGTGATTTGAATGTGAATCGGCATCTTCGGAGGCACGGGACAGGGCTTCTGTTGCGCTTAGAGAGGGTCGGTC
>CAZEQP010000593.1:0-3024 GCA_964514345.1 uncultured Candidatus Obscuribacterales bacterium | reverse complement strand
ACGCCATTTTGGCATTTTGGTCGTTTTCTACTGCTACCAGTACTTTCATCGCTTTTTTCTCCTGACCCTGTTTGCTTGGCAGACGCCAAATCTATAAGTCAACTATATCTGGACAAGAAAGGCGGCACACCAGTCTTAAGACGTATTTTTGTCAGCTTGAAGGAGTATAATGACAAGAATGAAAATCAAACTACTTTCCAGCCTTCTATTTTTATTACTGGTAGGCTCGCTGTGCGCCGTTTCAGCAAAAGAATCAAAAACTGACTGGACGAGAGCCAAGCTGCCCCCTACAGGTTATGAGCCGGAAAGCAATTCGGCCTGGTCTCGTCGCGGTAAATCACTATACGACAAACATAATTGTGCTTCCTGCCATCAAATAAAAGGGCAAGGCGGTACTATGGGCCCGCCACTTGATGGAATAGGCGGACATCGTGGAGAAGAATTTTTAACAGCACGTCTACAGAACCCACTTAAACAGAGTCTTGAATTGAGTGAGCTGTTTGGTGGCAAACCCGGCTTGATGCCTCATCCCGGACTAAATAAAAGGCAGGCAGGAGCAATTGCAAAATATTTGCTAACATTGCCTGAGCCCCCTGAAGGTTTCCCTGTTCAGGCTCATGAGCCGGGACAGTCAGAGCCTAAAAAGAAATTGAATACTCAGAGTCCGGCATCAAAATTAGGCGCCCAATTATTTCTTGAATACGGCTGTGCGGCATGCCACACGACTTACGACGATGACCCCAGATTTGGTCCCACATTGAAAGGTATCTCGCAAAGAAAATCAAGAGAAGAAATTGAAAGATTGCTTTCAGGCAAATTTAAAAACGAGCTGATGAAAAAGCAGGCTCAAGTCCTTGATCCACAAGAAGTCCGCTGTATAACGGACTTCTTGCTCAAATTGCCAGCCGGAAAAAAAGAGAAAACTAACTGAGAGTACTTGAAAGAGTTTTTTCGCTCTTTTTGCCAGCCTTTTTGGTTATCGGTCTGAATATGAGAGTTGATGCCGATGCGCGCCGGATAACTTCAGTAGTGGTGGAACCTAGAACATTTTGTTCTTTGTTATTGTAACCGTACGCTCCGATCACAAGCAGGCTGTTGGACTCTTGCGCTTGACTCAATAATGATTCGGCCACTTCTCCTTCTTTTTGAGAAAAAACGTTTTCCACCCAGTACTCGCGCAAATATTTTTCACCGTCCTGGGCAATCATTTTTGCCGATTTCATTTCACCGGATGAAGGAACGATGGTTATAGCTTTCAATTTGCAATTGGTGTTCTTAGCCAGATTCTCAGCCATTAAAAGTGCTCCTCTGGACGGCTCGCTTCCATCATACGCAACCAGAATCTGCTTAATTTCTTTAAGCGGGCGTGAGGCAATCAACACTGATTTTTTCGAGTTCACGGCAAGACGTTCAGCTACTGATCCTAATACTATATTCAGAGGCATCGTAGCATCTCCTTTTCCTTTATGACCCATTACCAGAAGGTCATAATCTTTCAAGCGTCCCAGTATGCCTTCCACTATATAGCCTTCATCCAGGTGAGTGGTGACTTCCAGACCGCGTTCATTGGCTTCTCTGACAAAAAGATCCAGAATTACTTTGCCTACCTTTTTAAGGGCGTTGAAAACCTTTTCGGATGTATCGACTGAAACGCTGAATCCGAGCTCCTCGGCGAATTCCGGACTTATAAATAAATCAACAAGACGAGGATCTATGACATGTTCACCGGTGAGTTCGGCATCAAGATTCGATGCGAGCCAGAAAGCATATTCAGCAGCGTTGCGGCTGTTTTGTGACCCATCCAGTGCCACCAGTATTTTATCGAATAGCATTTTTCTTTACCTCGCGCTTGTGAATCAATAATGCCATTATCGGCAAAGAAGACCAATTTTGTTAATTGATCCGGAGGATGAAACACCATTCACCCCCAAGTATGATTCAAAGTCCTTCTGGGGGATGATGTGCATCAGTCTGAAATGACCTAAACTAAAATCAACAGAGAAACCCAGGGAGCAAGTCAAAAGACAAACTCCACGGGCAGCAGGCAACCGAGGTAATGCTCCGAGCCTGAAGACGCCGGCTTACACCGGCGTCTCTTTTTTTGTCGAGCTGAAATCGATAGTTTCAGACCTTATGTCAATCCTTTATATAAATTTTGCCCGCCCCCACAATTTTTTTGACCAGGTCAATCCCAGGAAGGATGTTTGCCGACGTCAGGCAAAGATAAGCTTTCAATTAGAGGTTAGCAAGGGAAAAGGAATATGAAAACTTTGATAGCACTGGATGGATCCCTGCACGCGGAAAAGATTTTGAATATGGTGGCAAAAAAATATTGCCCCCCCCAAAGTGAAATACGGGTAGTAATCGTGGTGGGACAACGCTCCCAATGGGACGAACAAGAACAATATCTGAGACAATGCGCCGTGATCCTCGATAGCAGGCTTGATTCACTGAAAAAGAAACTGAAAGGAATGAAAATTTCAGGAGCAGTCCTGGAAGGTAAAGCTTCGCAAGAGATATTGAAAGAAGCAAAACAATGGCAAGCGGAAAAAATCATAATCGGATCTCACGGTGACACTGGTATACGTCCTGACGATGTGAACAGCGTCGCCGCCGAAATAGTAAATGAATCCCCTTGTTCTGTGGAAGTTATGAAACTGCAAAAAGAAGCAGTGCAATCGAATAATTAAGAGGTAAAAATGAAAGTACTTATTCCTGTAGAAGACCAAAACCTCGCCGGCGAAATTTTCAAATTCGTCAAAAATTATAAATGGCCGCAAGACACCCATTTCAAAATCATAAATGTATACGAGCCGGTGTTCATCCAGGAAGCAATCTCGCCTGTTGCAGCCGAACAATTGATGCAATATATGGAAACCGCTAAAAAAGACGGTCTTGCCCTTACCGGAGATCTGGCTGAGCGAATCAGAAAAGAATTCAGCAAAGCTTTTGTATTTCCTCAAACAGTAGAAGGATTCGCCAAAGTTGTGATCCTGGAAACGATAAAAGAATGGCAGCCTGACT
>CAZEQP010000592.1:0-3027 GCA_964514345.1 uncultured Candidatus Obscuribacterales bacterium | reverse complement strand
GGCGCCAGGACTCTTACAAGTTATCTGATAATCAAAACCCTGGCCGCACGCCGCAACTCCAGAATTCAGATAATTGAAAGCAAGCTTACAGATGGAGGACGCACCACTCTTGAAAGCACACATGACAAAGTCAAATTTGAAAATGATCTCAAACGAATCAGAGATGCAAATGGACATCGCTGGTTACAAGAAATGCATGAAAAAGGTGAGCTCAAATCTCGTCCGGATCCAAATGATCCCACTAAAGTGATCGTTACAGAACCGATGTTTGACATTAAGTTCAAAGTGAGATCTGAAGCCGGTTTGCAAGAGGTTGATCCTGACGCGCAAACACAGCAAGGCGGCATCCAGACTTCACATCCTTCTATTGGAGCCAGACCGGCATCAACTAGACCGGGCAGCGATGATCTGCCTGTTCCAGCAAGACGCACTATTGCTGAAGCCAATAGATTGCAGGATTATTTAGAGCCGATTTCAGGCACCACAAATACTCTTGCCCGTCGCGGATTAGTTTCACCGGAAGTGATGGCATGGACTAGAACAGCACTATCTGAAGATTCACTGGCCAACAGGGTAAACGATCACACTTTTGTGACGGCTTACAGTGTGCATGACATTCCTGCTCTCAAAGAACTTGGACCAGAAGGATGGCAATCTACTCCCGCCGGCTGGGCTCCAGGCACAACCTTTGAACATTTGCCCGGCTTTATAGATCCCGTGACTAAGCGAGTGTATGTGTTTGAGCGCTTCAAAGACCAGAATGGTGAGTGGCGTTACACTACACCAGATATAGTGCGTGAAGTGGTGGTTCATGAAACAGGACACGCGTTCAAAAATAGAATCAGCACCAGTCCCAATGTAGTGACAAGGGTGATAAGCGCAGCAAAAGATGATGTGCGTCTGAAAATGCAAGACCCGGCTGCTTTTGCTCAATTCGTGAAAAGATATGCTTTCTTCTTGCCTGAAGCTGTGGAAGTTCCTGGTGTCGCCAGAGGTGCGCAGCCAAACTGGAACGCTGCTATGGATGAATTATATGCAGCCATGTTTGCCGCCAAGCACGGCAGAAATACAGGTGATATCACAGCAAGCGAATTGATAAAAGCATTTCCTGAAGTTTATTCAATCGTGGATATGCACTTGAGACGCCGCAGACCCGAGAGCAGCAACACAATTGCCGTACTTTCATCACAACTGGTTGGTCGAACACTGGCAAATGGAGTCTGGCGTTTTGCCCGCAAATCAAGCAGGCTTCTATCAACTCTCACAGAGAAAGTCACAGAGGTTGACTTGAATCTGGAAAGACAAAGACTGCTAGAGGCGAACATTCCGCCTGCAGTTATAGATCGACTGTCTGCTTATGTGGGCAATGCTTCCATCAGCGAGAAGTTTTATTCCACCGATATCATCAACGGACTGGTGCGATACTGGTTAAACGACGGACGTCAAATTTTGTTGTCTGAAAATGACGGATTCTTCAGAGTGATAAGACATCTGTCTAAAACTCCACGCAAAGTTGAATATCATCTGGATAACGGCATTATTGTCACTGAAACAACCGATCTGGGCAGAATGTCCACCAGAATTGAAGATCCCACGCGGGGAATCTGGAAAGAGTATGCCAAAGACGGCACCGTCACCTGGAATTTCACCAGTCAAAATGGTGGCACTCCATCCAGCAATATTTACAGGCAACACGCAGACGGTCGACTGGAAACACAGTACAGAAGTAACGTTGCAAACGATGAGCCAGGATGGGAAGTCAAATATCCATCCGGATTGATTGAGACCTATTCCAATGGAACTTATCGTTATTCAAGCTCCGGCAATTTCCGTTATGAATATAATGTTGAGACAAGGCTCGACGCAGAAGCCATCAGCGACTTAAATAAACAAGCCTGGAGAGAAAACGGCAGGATTAAACCAGAAAATGTTTATCCGTTTGATCAATGGATGTGGGCTCGCGAAGATCATCCTGCCGGCAATCGGGATATGGTTTTCAATTTACCGCCTAATGGATTTGATGACGGCATTGAAAATCCTGTTTACACAGAATTGATGAATGCTTATCGCATAAGAAGACATCATGAAATTGATGAATCTGTGTTCGGTGCATTGCCGCAAAAAGGCCCGCAAAATAATCACCAGGAAACAATGGCGGTGATGAATGAACCCAGTGATAGAGGTGTCGAAACAGCTCAGAAACAACACTATCGAATGATAGGTGAAATAGTCGCCCATAGAGGCTGGGGTGTTTTGACACCACGTGCGGGACAACTTATCGCCGAAGTGGTGGGCAATAATAAATTCATCGATTTTGGTGCCGGCACTGGAGCCATGAGCCGTGTACTTGATCAATATATAAAACGAAACGGAGTTCTGGGTGAAGGAGAAGTCTCAGGTTTTGCTTTTGATATGTATCCGCCTTCTACATTGACTCACTCGGCTGAATTTAGTGTAGACGGCGCATTACCTTTCACTGTCACTAAGGGCGGAAATGAAGTATTTGGCAAAGTGCTTTCTGAACATCCACAAGCAGCACTTCTATTGAGCTGGCCGCGAGAATTTGCCTCCAGTGCAGTCGATGCGTATAAGAACGCAGGCGGCAGAAAACTTATATTTGTAGGTGCCCGCAGCAGTGAAATGGGAGCTCCTCATCTCTGGAATTTGCTTGATAATGAATGGATACTTGAGCATCGAGTTCCGGTGCCTTCTATGGATCACAAAGTCGCTCAAGCTTATGTAGATGTTTACAGACTCAAAGACCAGTCCGGACCGGACAATGGTTCAAAACTGAATACACGAGTAAGAAGTCAGCGCTCGACACCAGATGTGGAAAGATTGGAGCCGGCTGATCGCTCCGTGGAAAACTATTTGTCTCAATTGCCTTCCGGAGTCACTTTTGAGCGCACCAGCGAACGCGGTTCACTGTTGTATAAGCTGTCAAACGGTTCAAGTATTAAGGTCCTGGACGATAGTTTCACTGTGTACAGAAGCGAGTTGAACAATGGAAAAACAGTCAACATCGCC
>CAZEQP010000591.1:2073-3028 GCA_964514345.1 uncultured Candidatus Obscuribacterales bacterium | reverse complement strand
ACTATGATGAAATCATAGCCAAGTTTGATTGCCTGACCGGCATCTTGCAATCCCTCATCCACTTGCTTGCGCGCATTTTGATTGTCTTTTTTCTTCAAAGACTCCCCCGCCAATTGAAAATGCAGTGCGGCTCTATTGTTGTACAGTACTCCTTCTTTAGGAGTCAGCTCGACTGTTTTGTCAAAGTCGGAAAGTGATAGTTCGTATTCATCTTGAGCCAGCCTGGCCCCTGCCCGCCCCAGAAATGCTTTTTGATTGGAAGGATCAAGACTGATGGCTTTGTCGTAAGCCTTTATAGCCTCTTCAAGTCTGATAAGCGTCAAGAGGGAGTCGCCTCTGAGCCTGTGCCCCACTGAGTTTTCAGGGCTTTCTTTCACCATTTCGTCTGCTTCCAGCAAGGCAGAATCAGGATCATCCTCTTTTAGAAATGCCTCGCACTTTTCCTTATGTCCGACCGTCATTTGATTTTCTTCGGCAAAACATGCGTTATTCAGCCCCATTAAGAGACTCAAAGTTAAGATTGCAAATTCGACTTTTCTTGCCATGATAAAATGTCTCGCCAAAATTACTAATGTGTCTAAGAATACAGCTTATCCGGTTATAGCGTGCATGAAACCAAGAATCGCCGCTAAAGCAAAGATTTAATATACAATTTCCACCAGGTGAAAGGAGATAACAATGAGTCGGACAAAGAGTATTTTCATACTGACTTTCTGTTTTTTTCTCATTTGTCCGGCAAGCACAGGGGCAGTTGAAGCCAGCTCCCAGACGCAAGAGACTGGTACACAAAGCCTTTGCCCGAATGAGATTTACGAGAACTGGCAAGATACAAAGCGCAACCGCTGCCTGCCTGTAAAAATTTATCTACCGTCCGATAGACAAGAGAAAGCACCGGTGATCATTTTTTCCCATGGACTGGGCGGCTCAAGAGAATCAGCAGCCTATCTGGGCAAAC
>CAZEQP010000591.1:0-2063 GCA_964514345.1 uncultured Candidatus Obscuribacterales bacterium | reverse complement strand
CAGCATGGTTATGTTTGCGTTTTCATCCAGCACCCGGGAAGCGACGAAACAATTTGGAAGCCCAAAGTCGAATCACATGAAATAAAGTCATTCAAACATTTTTTGAGAATATTGAGAGAAACGGTGAAAGACCCGATTCATGCCATTAACCGCGCCAACGATATTCCCTTTGCAGTGGACCAGCTGGAATTGAAAGCAAAATCGGATTCAGCCTCCTGCCTCGCCGGCAAGATAGATCTTGATGAGATTGCTGTTGCAGGGCACTCATTTGGCTCCTGGACCGCACTTACGGCAAGTGGTCAAAAATTGCTCAACTCAAAGGGCGAAATAGAAACATTTACCGACCCGAGGGTGAAGGCGGCAATTTATCTTAGCCCGACCTGCCCGCGCAAGGTTCTTGATCCTAAAGTGGTGTTCGGCGAAATTGCTGTGCCGGGACTGCATTTTACCGGCACCAAAGACTCATCTCCAATTGGCGAAACCAAAATTGAGGACAGACGCACCGCCTTTGACTGAATCAATCGTGCCGACCAGTATCTTGTCATTCTGAACCGAGCCGACCATATGGTCTTCAACGGGCGCCCCAAGCATCAGCGCAAAAGGGATATTACACAACAAGAAATCATTGCCAGAGCTACAACCCAGTTCCTGGACGCTTACCTGAAAAAGAACCCGGAAGCTATGATATGGCTGCATGAAACTGCGTATCAGGATTTGGCTAAGTTCGGGACTTTCGAGCAGAAAACTGCTAAATTATAGTTCCATGATTTTTCCATAAAAATGCCGAAACAAAAGCCTTCGACCAACATAAAAGAAGACGCCAAAGCATGGGCGTCGGTTGAAATAATCTTGCCGGAAGAGCAGGAAGACCTTGCTTCCTGGATTTTTTTGCAAAACGGGGCGCTGGGCTGCGAAATAAAAAATATGCCTGACGGCACAGTGAGCGTAAAAGCCAGTTTCAATGAAGACGATTTGAATGAAACAGCTATGCGAGCCATTGAAGCGGGGCTGGAAGAGCATGGTTTGAGCGATGCGCTTGACTCACTGAAATTGAAACGTGTGCCGCATGAAGACTGGCTTGTTAAATGGAAAGAGGGATACGAGCCCTTTCGGGTAGGGACCAAATTTGTAATCTGCCCTTCCTGGATGGAAGGCGACCTCACAAAAGAAATGACTAAAGGGCGAAAAGTTTTACTGATCGAGCCGGGAATGGCTTTTGGCACCGGTCTTCACGCCACTACTCAGTATTGTTTGCGAGCGCTTGAATCTTATCCTCCGCCTTCAACAGTTCTTGATGTCGGGACCGGCTCCGGCATTTTAGCGATGGCTTGCGCCAAATTGAATCCCAAGGCAAGCATCACTGCAATAGACAATGATCCTGTCGCCATAGACATCGCTCGACAAGATTTTGAGCTGAATAAAACAACCAATATAGAGCTTATTGTGGGCTCCACCGAAAGCGTCGTAGACCGGAAATTTCAGATGCTTTTGTCCAATTTGACCTGCGAAACCATTATTTCTCTGCTTCCCGATTATGTAAAACTGCTCAAACGGCATGGGCGGGTCATTTGCGCTGGAATTTTGAAAGAAAAGTTTCCTTTATTAGACAAAGAAATCAAGAAGCATCCGCTTATCATGGAACAGACCGAATTCCTGGGAAACTGGGTAGGTGTGGTGCTTCAGAAGCAGAAGTAAATTGCTGGTATAATAAGAGACTGTCGCACACTGATAATTGAAGATTTTTTGCTGCAAAGCCTTTTCCCAGAGTTCTTTCATTTTAACTTGGGGGCGTTCAGATTCGACAGGGTCGTTTGGTCGCAGGCTGCAAGTCGGGGTGCTGTTCCCACGTCAAAAACAAGCAAATTTAAAGATGCCAAAAATAATGTCATCGCCGGAAATTTCGGCCGCCTTCAAGCAGCCGCCTAACTTAAGTTAGCGTTTCCACTCTTTGCATAGCTCGATTACCGGCTAGCTTAGGGTAAACCCAGGTAATTGCCGCTCGGCAAAGTTAGCGGTTAATAGCCGAGCCTAAGACATAATCGCGACCCCGGATGGCGGTTCAA
>CAZEQP010000590.1:0-3036 GCA_964514345.1 uncultured Candidatus Obscuribacterales bacterium | reverse complement strand
AAAGATGAGAACGGCAATTGGCTTTATCCTCAACTTGAGCCTCTTCGAAAGGAACCCCAAAAGCAAGCATTGAAGTATGGTGCATTATTAATCGGGGCCTATTTACAGGATGTTGCGAGAAGATTGGAGCGAGGCGATGAGCCCTTACCCTGGTACAACAGAGCCCACAAAGAGGATGTGAATGAGAAGATAAGAGAGCTTTGGAACTCCACAGATCCAAATAAAAGGTTGGATGCTTTGATCAGGAGTTACAACCCGGGTGACGGACAACTGCATGTAGACAATGTCAGGAAACACTTGAAAATTATAGAAACTACTGTTGGGAAGTTATTTCTCTAAAAATTTTGAAAAAACTCGTTTTACCACTGAGAAAATCCCAAATCCAAGAAAACAAAAGAACAACGAAATACTGCCACAAATAGCTCCGCTGTAAAAAAAATCAAGAATTGCGCCAAGAATAATTCTCTCATCTGCTCTATCTGGTTTGGCAAACAATTGAGCAGCTATTCCTAAGCCAAAGAATGCACCGCCAAGAACAAACGGAACTAGAAATGCTAGAAGTGCAATTTGTTTTTTTGTCGGTATTTTCATTTCAAAAGTATAATGCTCCTTTCTGTTGGTTACAATTTCATAGATGAATTCACCGCTTAGTTTTGAAATTGAAGCGCAATGTCCCTGGTCAGGTGCCCGGGCAGGCAAAATGACCACCCCCCATGGCGTGGTGGAAACCCCTGTATTCATGCCGGTTGGAACTAATGCCGCCATGAAATCGATGACATTCGATCAAGTGGATGATTGCGGCGCTCAAATAGTTTTATCCAATTCATATCATTTGTATCTGCGACCGGGACACGAGTTTATAAAAATCCACGGCGGACTGCATAATTTCATGTCCTGGAAAAAGCCCATACTTACTGATAGTGGCGGCTTTCAAGTTTTCAGTTTAGACCAACTTAGAAAAATCACCGAAGATGGTGTGCATTTCAAAGATCACAAAGACGGCAGCAAACATTTCATCGGCCCGGCTAAATCTATGGAAATACAAAATGCCATTGGCGCCGACATCATAATGGCTTTTGATGATTGTGTGGCTAATCCGGCCACTTACGATAAAGCGAAAGCAGCCATGGAACGCACTCATAGATGGCTTTCAGTTTGTGTCGAGTCTCACGCTCGCAAAAATGATCAGGCTCTTTTTGGTATCATCCAGGGATCCATATATAAAGATCTGCGAGATGAATCAACCCGGGCAGTTCTCAGTTTTGATCTTCCGGGCTATGCCATAGGCGGTGTAGCTGTCGGTGAAGAACGCCCCATCATAGAAGATATAGTGGCACACACAGCGCCACAATTACCAGTCAACAAACCTCGTTATTTGATGGGAATTGGCACTCCCTGGGATATCGCATTTGCAGTTCGCTGGGGCATAGACATGTTCGACTGTGTTTCGCCCACTCGTCTTGCTCGACACGGAGCCGCTTTCACCGGACAGGGGCGCATCTCGTTAAAAAACGCACCACACAAAAACGAGCAAATTCCGCTCGATGACAACTGTCCCTGTTCGATATGCGCTAAATACACCCGGGCATACCTGCATCATCTGGTGCGGCAAAGAGAAATGTCCGGCTGCATACTTTTATCAATACACAATGTGCATTATTTGATTGAACAAGCAAAAATTTTGCGTCAGGCAATATTAGACGGCAATTTCAAAGCAGTGTACGAAGACTATGTCAGTCGCTTTTATTCTTTACGCTGACTTTCAGTAACTTCGACTTCTTCGGCTTCCACTTCGTCTTTGTCTTTCATTTCAAGCAAAACCGGACCGTCTTTTTTCTGGGTTATAAGTTTGTCTGAACCCTGACCTGATTTTAGTGCAAGCAATTCCATTTCAATGTCGCTTGCTCCTTCAAAAGAAGCAAAAGCATTATCCAGATTGTCGCGTCCAAGTTCAGCCATGGCTTGAGCTTTGGCTTCATTTTCTTGCACTTTCAATTCCATACGCTCCATGATGGAGCCTGCACTCTGAGCGTTTGTTTTTGAAAGTATTTCGTTGGCTTTGGAAGTAGCTTGAGCCGCTTTATCACGGGCTATAAGCACTTGTTTTTTGGTGTAAGTTTTTTGCGCTTCGGCTTCCAGTTCGGAAAGTCTGCGACGCAGACCGGCTGTAATTTCTCTTTGCGCTTCCAGTTGAGTTTCAAGGTCTTTGACAGCTTGTGCGTATTGCTGTTTTCTTTGCAGCGCCTGACGGGCAAGGTCATCGTTTCCTTGCTGCACTGCCATACCGGCGCGGTTTTGCCAGACTTCGACTTGTTCTTGATTCTTTTTGAGCTGTTGCTCCAGTTGCTTTTCTGTAGCAATAGCTTGAGCGACAGCCTGGCGGACTTGAATGAGATTCGACTGCAAATCTTGATAGGCTTGCTCTAACATCATCTGCGGATCTTCGACCTTGCCCAGAAGACCGTTAATCATGGCTTTGAATACAGTGACCATGCGCTGAAACATGTTTTTGGAATCTCCTCTACTGTTTATAAGTAGTAGTGTATCAAATCTAATTTTTCCGCCTGCAATTCCTTTTATAAGGAATACCCAGTTTTATCGGCGAACCGGGATGTAAATAGAATTTACCCCTCATAATACTAAATAAAGCCTTAAATCCTCATGGACTCATGCCGGAAGATTACAACCTCGAAAAAGAAGATGAGAATTTAAACCCGGTCACACCGGCTGATGATTCGATAGCCGATAAACCAGGAGGTCCTCCTGCCTGGGTTGTGGCTTCTCAGTGGGGAGTTAATTTAACCGTCCTGACCTGTCTTTTCGGTTACGCCGGTTTCTGGGTGGGACAACAAATGCACAATAATGCAGCCTCTTTTTTTCTCACTTTACTTGGCATCATCCTCGGATTCATAGCCGGTTTATATCGCATGATAAAAGCCAGTGAAGCTTTGAAAAGAGTTGCCAAAGCGGACGAAAAGGCAAAATAGGCTCTGCTATTATTTATGCGTCAGACCCCGCCTATTTGGGTGTTTACTT
>CAZEQP010000589.1:0-3042 GCA_964514345.1 uncultured Candidatus Obscuribacterales bacterium | reverse complement strand
ACACAAAGCGGGAACAGAAATACTGACTCTAAAAATCGCTCAGGAACTCATTTCACGAGGGCATGAGATTCTCGTCTTTACGGCTTGCCCTCCTGATACTGACGCAAGACACGCGTCAGGACCCGACTTCACTCAGTACGTCCACGACGGAGTCAATGTGCACAGTGTTGGCGAAGCTCTGCGCCTGCGCAATTACACCTTTCAACACGAATTCAATCACCCCGGAATGTCCGAGCATTTTGCCCAGGTCATCGGCGATTTTAAACCGGATTTCGTCCATGTCATGCACGCTCAAAACCTGTCAGGAAGCATTGTTTCAACAGCCAGGAAATTAGGACTGCCGGTGGTGTTATCTCCCACCGATTTCTGGTTCATCTGTCCCATCGTGCAATTGAAGAGACCGGACAATACAGTCTGTGAGGGTCCCGGACCGGGAGCGGTCAACTGCCTTACCTGCTATACACCAAATTTGATACCACCATCGCATGAACTGGTCGAGGCTGTGAGCAAACGCTTTCCAGCGGCCGACAACATTTTTGTCAAATCGGCTCCTGGCAGAGCGGCGCTGCAGTCTGCTTACGCACTTTACAAAATGCCGGCGGCAGTGAAAGCAACAACAGATCGTCCCGCCTTTCTGCGCGACATAGCTAATTCAGCTGATGCCATCACAGTTCCCACTCTGCTTATGAAACGACTTTTCATTCAAAACGGTATCGAAGAAAAGCTCATTCACCACATACGGTTTGGAATAGATTTAAGTACACTCACTGATTTTCAGACTAAAACAGCCAGCGATCATCTGCGAATCGGCTTCATCGGTACTTTGTTTGAACATAAAGGCGTGGATGTTTTAATAAAAGCGTTCCAGCTCCTGAATCAATCAAAGGTGCCTGAGCTGAAAATATACGGGTCTCAAAGCCAGTTTCCCGAATATTTCAAAACGCTGGAAGAGCTGGCTCAAAGCGATTCCAGATCCAGTTCTCGCGTTCAATTTTTGGGAACATTTCCAAATGATCAGTTCGGCAAAATAGTGAGCGAGCTTGACGTTCTGGTAGTTCCTTCCCGCTGGTACGAAAACACGCCCCTGGTGATGCAATCGGCACTGGCCACCAAAACACCGCTTATCGTCACTGATTTAGGTGGTATGTCTGAGCTTGTGAATCATGGCATCGACGGTTTTCTGTTCAAAGTGGGAGACCACAAAGATTTGTCCGAAAAATTGCAAAGCTTGATTGACCAGCCCGATTTGTTAAGCAAATTCAGGCAAAACATTGGTCCTCAACGCTCCACCGGCGTGATGGTCGATGAACTGGAAAACATATACAGAAAAGTTTATAAACAATTTTAAGACGAAAAATAAAGCCAGGTTTTAAGATCAGTGTTTAATTAGAGTTCAAACAAATGCGCATTTGTCTTATTTCCAGAGAATATCCTCCCGAGACCGGCTGGGGAGGCATTGCCACATTCACACGGCACCTGGCTCACGGATTGAAAGAAATCGGTCATGAGGTGGTAGTGGTCTCGCTTTCCAAAGACGAAGACAAAGTGGTGGACGATGAAGGAATTGCCGTTCACCGTGTAAAACAAGAATGGCTGGGAAAGCGCCTTGGCACCATCTCCCTTTGCATGCCCTATTCCCGATATGTGCTCATAACTAGCACAGCGTTATGGCGCAAATTCTTTCTTTTGCACAGTGAAAAACCATTTGATGTGGTTGATACGCCAGAACTTTTAGCCGAAGGTTTTTTCCCTTCAATTACAAAAGCTCTGCCCTTGCTGGTCAGATTGTACACTCCCCATTCCAAGTTTATAGCCGAGCGCCTGCACAATGTGACGCCGTCATTTGATCATGAATTTGTCGCCGCAGTGGAAAGAGTGGCTATGCTTGGGGCTTCTGTTTTGAGTTCTCCCAGCAAAGATCTGGCTCAATTCGTCGCCCAAGATCTGAATTACGAGTTAAAGGACATACACATTGTGCGCAACCCCATCAGCTCAAGCGAATTTTCAGAAGAAGGAAACAAGCTTTTGCCTGATAACGGCAAACTAAAAATACTTTTTGTAGGGCGGCTGGAAGAGCGCAAAGGGATTCATTATCTGGTCAGAGCCATTCCCCAGATAGTGCTGCGCGACAAAAACGTAGAATTCGTAATCATTGGTGACGACACCAAAAACGCCTCTGGACAAAAATCAGTTTTAGACGAATTGAAAGCAATCATTGCTAAAGACGACACAAAAGAGTATGTCACATTCATTCCCCGGGTGCCACTCACAGATTTGCCCGGTTATTACCGCTCTGCCGACATTTGCGTCATACCTTCTGTGTACGACAATTCACCCTACACATGCGTAGAAGCGATGGCTTGCGGCCGCCCGGTGGTTGCCACTACAGGTGGAGGCACCGCCGAATATTTCGTCAACGGCGAATCAGGCATAGCGGTCGCCCCAAAAGATGAAAATGCCCTGGCCAGCGCCATCTCCCGCCTGGTGCAAGACACCGAGTATCGCTTATTGCTGGGCAAAAATGCGCGCAAACATGTGATGGCCAATTTCGACCGCAAAGTGGTGGCCGAACAAACCTGCGATTTGTATAAGATGGCCATTCAAAGACACAATGAAAGATCCCGTTCACAGCTGTATTTGAAGTCGCCCGGACAGATGCTCAGTGACGCCGTTTTCATTTTGTCCGCTTTCGACACGATGATCTACGACACTTTATATCAATACTCCTGGCGTTTTCGCATCCGGCACTGGGGACGTGTTTTGCGTTATCGCCCGCGTCTGTTTGCAGCTAAGCTGGCTTTGCGATTGACAGGAATTTGCAGACTGATAACCGGAAATAAAATTTCTTCGTTGAATAAATTCGAGTCCTGGCTGAAGACCGAAACAGCCAACAGGTCTATAGACAAAGGTTTGATAATCAAATGAAAAAGCTTGCGCTACTGATTGCTGTAAGCCTTTTCACCTTCAACTCGCAAGCTTGCGCCCAGAATTCTGACGAATACAAAACGGAACATTTGGCAAGCTACAAATTAACTTATGATG
>CAZEQP010000588.1:0-3054 GCA_964514345.1 uncultured Candidatus Obscuribacterales bacterium | reverse complement strand
CATAGGTTGGATAACAGATGGACGTACTATGCGTCAGGCCATGCTCGAATTGAATTTAGATTTGAAATCGGCTCTGAGCAGTTTGTATAGACTTTTATCCACACGTTCTGTGGACGTGGTACGTCCTGTGATTGCCGACGCTTCAGTCAGTGAAGTAAGTGATGAACCTATTCAAAGACGCCTGCGCAAAACTCAAGAAGTGGAACTGAAAAAAGGAGCAGGGCAGGCGGTAGGAGTCGACACTGATGAAATATTCGCTCTTCCAAAAGACATTGAAGAAAACGGCAAATCTGTCGATTTACCGCAAGACAACAAGAAAGATGTGAAAAAACTGGTGGAGCTTGCTGTGAAAACTTCAACCGGTTCTCCCACACCTTCACCAGATACGGTGTCAGGCATAAAGATACAAAAAGACGATGCTCAGGATATCTTAGAAGGTGAAGGCGAAGACTTCGATGGAAGACTTACCGATTTATTGCCTATCGTTTCTATAGATATTGAACGACTTTTAAACAGCACATTTTCAGTTACAGATGAAGGCAAAAGCAAATTGGAAGACGAAGAGCTTCACGAGCTGGTGCGTCAAGTTCTGGTGGACACTCGCAACGGCAAGACTTTGACTTCAGTTCTCACCGATTCCAGTTTGACTGAAGCATCAGTGCTTGCCACTTATCGTTATTGTCTGGAAGAGAAGCTTATAGACCACTATGATCCTGTAATTTCGCTCACTATAGATCTGGTTATGGCCAAGATGGAACTTGATCAATACTTGTTACAAAGAAGACGAATCACAGGGGACCAGTTGCAAGATTTGATTACAATTGCCGGTCGTCAAGGTATCGGTCTGGATAAGCTCCTGGTGGGTGCCGGCTATCTTTTGCCGGCCGACATGGACCGTCTCAAGCAGGAACAGGATAGGTTCTCCACTAAGTAAATAAGCCGGACCCGGACCCTTTGTGCTATAGTCAATAGCTCAATTTTTATTTGCAATAGAGGAAATCATGACTCACAAATACAATGCCAGAGAAAAGCGCGCACGCAAAAATGCAAAAAACTTGCGTAAAAAAGAAGCAGTGCGCAAAGCCATCGCTGCTGCCGGCAAATCAAAACCAAAATCAGAAAGCGCCAGTTAATTGACCGAACAGGCAAATAAAACCAATAAGCGTATTATGTCCGGTATGCGTCCTACCGGACGATTGCATTTGGGGCATTATTTCGGTGTTCTGGTTAACTGGGTGAAATTTCAAAGCGAGTACGATTCTTATTTTTCAATAGTCGACTGGCACGCACTGACCACCAAATACGAAGATTCAAATACGATAAAGGACAATATCACTGAAGTCGCCCTGGATTGGTTGGGAGCTGGTCTTAATCCTGAGCAGTGCACCATTTATGTGCAGTCTGCCGTTCCTGAAATAGCAGAATTGCATTTGCTTCTTTCGATGATCACCAAGCAGAACTGGGTGGAGCGAGAACCTACTCTCAAAGATTTAGTGCGTATGCTTGATGCCGATGAAGAAGCGGCCAAAGACAAGCTCACATACGGCATGCTGGGTTATCCGGTTTTGATGGCGGCCGACATACTTTCTTTCAAAGGAGAACTGGTTCCTGTCGGTAAAGACCAGGAATCGCATCTTGAGTTTGCCCGCAATCTGGCAAGAAAATTCAACTCTTTATATGGCGCCGGTAACGAAATCTTTCCTGAACCCAAGCCGCGTTTCACTGAAACACCTTTGCTCAAAGGTCTTGACGGCCAAAAAATGGGCAAGTCGTTCAACAACGACATCAAAATAGCCGATACTGCTGATGATACCGCCGCCAAAGTGAAAAAAATGATCACCGACCGCACCCGTATCGCAAAATCAGACCCCGGTCATACAGATTTATGCGAAGTGCCCTGGCCTTATTACAATATTTTTCTGCCCAAAGGTTCAGATGCCCTGGAGAAAGTGAAAACAGAATGTGAATCGGCTCTTATAGGCTGTGTTGACTGTAAAAAGAACCTGGCTGTTTTAATCAACGAATATTTCGCCCCGATTAGAGAAAGACGAGAAAAACTGGCTAAAGACCAGAGTCAACTGAAAAAAATTCTTGAGCATGGAAACCTGAAAGCACGCAAAGTGGCAAGGACCACACTGGCTGAAGTGTATGAAGTGATGGGAATGAAAAACTGGTCCCTGTCCCAAAACATCAACTAATGATTGCTTTAGAGCGTATTTTGCTCTGGCTATATGCCATAGCTGTGTTTCTTCCTATCACGATACCATGGGTGGTGCTGGGTGCAGGTATTGCCGTTTCCGTAGTTCTGGCTGTAAAACAAAAATGCGCTACCGCTCCACCTCTACTTAAGCCGATTCTGTTCTTTGTTATTGTTGTTTTCATTTCGGGACTCATTAACAATGGTTTCGGAGACGCTTTCGATTCTGTCATCAGTTTGCGCGCTTTACTGGTTTATTTCTGGGCCTTTTACGCTCTGAGCATTTTGCCCGAGCAAAGAAAAAATGTGATTTTGATTCTTCTTTGTGTTGGAGCTTTAGACGGCATATGGGGAGGCATCCAGCAACTTTTTGATTTTCATCCATTCGATAATTTCAAATATCTGCAAGCAACAGGTTTTGTGCGCAACCCGATGGCGTTTGCCGGAGAAATGCAAGTAACTTCAATACTTTCACTGGCTTTACTTTTGAGTAATGCATATAAGGAACTCAAATCTCCATTCAACAATAAATGGCTTTTCCTATTTATATGTCTGGCCAATTTTTCAGGTGTGATATTCGCCAGTGAGCGCAGTGCCTGGCTGGGCATAGCTTTGGCGGTACTGGTTGTCGCTTTTCTTGTTTCGCGTCAATTATTTTTCAAAACTGCACTGGCAGGGATTTTGCTTGTCGGGCTGCTCTGGTTTACGGTGCCTGTAGTTTCAACCCGGCTGGCTCCCCTTCTGACCAATTTTCAAAATGACACAAGTACAAAAGTACGATTGTCTATCTGGGTGCGATGTATGGACATGTGGTCGCAAAATCCCATTCTGGGGCGGGGGATAAATCATTTTCCTAA
>CAZEQP010000587.1:0-3065 GCA_964514345.1 uncultured Candidatus Obscuribacterales bacterium | reverse complement strand
CCCAGACACCGGCGAGTCCTAAACCAACAGCAGCTAATCCAAGAGCTTTTAAGGGAACCAAACGCCAGCCGCCAAAATCAGCTGCCGATGAAAAAGTCGACCTCAGACCCTATTTGCTCAATTTGCAAGGAACCCGCCAACTGATTGCCCTCGACAAAAAGCTTCAACAGCGGTTTTCCAGCAAAAAAGACCCTTTTTTAGTGGCTAATTTTGATTGCCCCGAAACTGCCAGCTATTTTTCCTTGCCGCTTCCTTTTAGAGTATTGTTCCTTCCTTTTTTGAGAGGCAAAAACTGGGCGCTTGTAACTGATTATCTAAAGCTCTTTTATGACCTTTCCATAGACAGCGAATTAGGAGATTTATGCCTGCTTATATTGAATCGCTTCGGAGCTGAAAAAACTTATCCAGTTCTGACCCAACTCCTTACACTGGAAGCTGAAAATAGGTTTGATACTCTGAATACAATTTTTGCGGTCCTGAAAACAAAAGACTTTTCAATCGAGGATATTCCAAATACTCTGATCGAAACTGCAAAATTATACAGTGACTGTGCCGAATTTAGTGATGTACTTTTATTTACACTTACCAATCTGTCTCGCAAAAGCAATTTGTACTTGATTGAGTTTGCTTTGCAGCTGTTTCGAGAGTTTGGTCAAACATTGCCCACCTCTTACAAAAGAAATCTGCTGGACACATGGCACCTGTTTGAATATAACGATGATTCAGCAAATATCCCCGCTGTCCAAATCAAAAACTTCTTGAGTCAGATGGTTGGTCAAGACAGCGGATTCAATCAATGGAATGAACAAGTAAACTGGCTCAAGGGGCTCTCAATCGCTGAAAAATGCGTTAAATCTGATGATTTCAGAAAATCATTTTTGCAAATAAACTGGAAGAGATTCACTCCCAGTCTGGCTCATCATTATTGTTATTCACTGATTTATCATTTAGAGCTTTGCAAATATCAAGATATTTTAGACAACTATTTTATTGAACATGGAGACAGTGACTGTAGCCATACCCTTCTTTTCGAACTATCGGATATTGTATCGGATTATTCTGATGATTTGAAAAAACTTGATTCTTTCGTAAACTGGTTTTTGCCCATTGCCAAAATAGATGGTGCCATCGACGCTTCTTTTGGTTCTCTGCTTTATCTGGTTTTTTCAGAAGTCTCAAATAAAAACAGACAGTTGCTAATAGAGATGAGTGATTCAAGCTTGTGCGATTTCATAAAAGAATGCAAAAGATTGAACGATACCCGCTTGATTGAAATTGGGCTGAAAGATCTGGTAGAAACACAAGATTCATTTGTTGTTCAATCACTAAATACTAATTGCAGAAGTTTTTTGAACGCAACAAAAATTTTTGGCTGTTTAAATAAGACCCGAAGAAAAGAGCTGCTAATCAGCCTTAAGAATGATCCCATTTTTCAACTAGAGTCTACTCGAGATTCACAATCTCTGAAAAACACACTCAAACTTTTGGCAAAAAACAGCAATTTGTTTTCCATCAGTCGCAAATTAAAAGAAAGTCTTTTAAATGGTGAGCCCATTTCAGACGACGTAGTAAGCCGTGTCGCAATTGCCTTGAATACTGAACTTCCACGGATCAAAGTAAAAGTATTTCAGAATCTGGTAAATAACTCGCTTGCTCCCGGACGCTCTTTCAACGATCAGCCTAATTCGGTAAAACATGCTTTCAAAATATTGAACCAGAATAATAATCAGGATAACGTGAGGGCATTCAAAAGGTTTTTATTCAGTTATCTTGATGGGGATATTGATTATTTGAAAAAGCATCCCCGCACAAAAGAGTGGCTGGCAAAGCATAAACAACTGAATCTTGAACCATGGATAAATGGTCTTCAAAAAAGATATCATTCAGAAAAGAACAAAAATGCATACAAACTGAAAATAGAGCTTGATCCATTAGAAGAGCTTAAACACGGTACTTATGTCGGCTCTTGCACCGGATTTGGTGGACAATATAGTGATTCGGCTCTGGCCACCGTTCTTGATGTAAATAAAAAGGTCATTTACGCACTCAATGAAAAGAATGAAGTAGTGGCAAGACAACTTCTTGCAATTTCAAAAGATGTGAAACTTATTTGTTACCAGGTTTATCCGGACAAAACAAAAGTTGAACTAAAAAACTTTTTCAAAAAGTTCGACCAGGAACTGGCATCGATAATGGGAATCGAAATAATGCCTGATGACGCAGAATATCAAATTGAATGTTTAATCTCAAGCTTTTGGTTTGATGATTGCCCCATCCACAATGAAAAGAAAAAATTGAATGGCTAAACAAATCTCTCTCTACTTTCTGGTGACTCTTTTCGCTTTTGTCGGCGTGATGCATTTTGTCAAAACACAATCTTTCATTTCCGCCATGCCCAATTTCATTCCATACAAAGAGCTGGTGGTGCAACTAACAGGTGTGCTTGAAATTTCAGGCGCCATTGGACTTTTGATTCCCAGACTGCGCCGTCTGACAGGAATTTGTCTGGCAGTTTTTCTCGTTTGCGTTTTTCCTGTGAATATCAATATGGCATTGCACCCGCAAAACTTTCCAGCTATTCCTGCTTACGCGTTATGGATACGCCTTCCTCTGCAAGCACTCTTCATCTGGATGGCGATATACTGTTCTACTTGTAAAGTCATGCAGGATCAATAGTAATCTTTCCGAAACGTTTGCGCTGAGACGATTTACCATTGCCGTTGCCATTTCCGCTTCCGTCTCCCGCGGTGGAATGAACCGCCAGACTCGGCATTGTGAAATAAACTTTGGTGCATTGTTTATCGTTTTCCAGCCGAATTTTAAATACATCGGTCAACTGGCTTTCAACCGCCAGAACATGCGGCAATGATTCATTTGTAATTGACATTTAGTCGCCGGAGAAAGTGCTGTTCAAATCTTTTATTGCCGAGCCAAAGGCGCGAGTGGACATGCTTCAAAGACCATGTCTTTTGAGTTTTCATCTATGAAATACCTGGGTTGCATGATGCGACAGCAGGTTATTTTTCCATAGCTTCAAAAAACTTGCTGAAAGTCCCTTTTATGTG
>CAZEQP010000586.1:0-3070 GCA_964514345.1 uncultured Candidatus Obscuribacterales bacterium | reverse complement strand
AAAAGAAAAAGAACTTTATGCCAAGCTGGCAGAATTGGAACAATCGTAAGACTGTTTACTCATCGTCTTCGTCTATGACCTTTCCGAATTCATCGGGCCAGGTACTTGTGTCTTCACCCATTTTTTGGGCTTCTCGTTTGAGATAATCGTGTGAACTTTCTTCCAAGACTTCCCTTGGTGGTGAGGACTCATAATTTTGGTCTACGCTCAGGAGTCTGAGCATCATAATCATTTTTTGCTTATTCGGCACTGTTTTTTTACCCAGCTTGCCTATGCAAAGTCTGGGAGGCACCACAACTTTCCTTACTCCACCGACTTGCATATTGATCAGACCGCCTTGCAGACCGGCCATCACTTCATGACTGCCAAGCACGAATACAAGCGGCATTCCGCGATCGACCGAGCTGTCAAAAATTGATCCATCCGGCCGATAAGCGATATAGTGGCAAATCACTGTCGCTCGCAAATGCGGCGGCAAACCGTATCCAACCAGAATATCCCGGTATAAAATTCCGTTCGGCATTCGCAACATTTTTGATTGTTCATCCGGATTTTCCAGCCCCTGAGATTTCCACTTGGGCCCGAACTGCAATTCAAGCATAGGCGCAGGCCTGACAAAATATTTTCCGGTATCGGGATCGGTATCGTTAGTAGTGCGTTCGGTGGGCAGACTTGCGCTGTCGGTTACTCCATCAGGTTTTATGACCGGAACAACCTCTTCCGCTTTTTGCTGGAAGCAACCGGTAAGCAAAAATGCGAAGCATGCCACGGCCGCTTTTGAAGCCAGTCTTCGAATTTGAATTAAGTGCAAGAAAGTTTGCATGGTTAGGAAAGACGATATGAAGGCATAAAGAGGAAAGTCAAAGCTTACCTTTGATTATATTGAAATGTCCCCAAAATGCACGATTTTAATCTTCACTTGACAAGCGGGTACCAAAAGTTCACAAATGAGATTTACACTTGGCATGTCGCCATCAAGCAGGGTCTTGGTTCTCCCTCCAGCCCGCCCTTTTCATTCCAAGACCCTTTTACTAAAAACAATGGCCAATTTCGCGAGATTGCCGAATCTTGCTAGCAATGGATTCGGCTATGAGGTCATAGGTTAATGCGTTCCTCCACAAGGTCAAGCCGTATCTATTGCTATTTAATAGCAATGATAACGATTTGGCTTTCTTGTTCTGAAGCTGCAGAAGCTCACAGATTCCGCGATGAACTTGCGCACACCAACATGTGGTGGATGACGAAGCGACAAACCAAGTCATGCGGTTCGCAACAAACTGAAGTTATGGGCGGAGCAAACTTATCAGCCCTGAAAGATGTAGAGAAAGCCGGGACCTCGTATCCACCCTACATGATATGTTCCAAGAAACATGGTGAGCGCACTCCACGCACTCACATTTTCATCACTTGTACGCCTGTCAATTACAACATGCACTACAAGGACGGTAAAAAGCAGAAGGTAAATCCCCAAGGCGGTCCTAAGAAAAGAAAATCCTGGCAGAAGAAAGCCCCCGACGTTGGGCAGGACGGTTACACAGATCCAGGTCCACCTCGAACAAGATCTGATGTGATTCCGGCTGATGCTCAAACTCCTGGAATGACCTTTTTAAACTTTCTCAGACGTATGCTGAGAATGAATCCGCCCCCTAATGACCAGAGACCTCAGTCGATGGCTCCGCTCCAGGCTCCCACACGGCAACTGGAAGCAGACACAGCATCGTCCCCGCAGCCCAATTTCCAGAAAGGCGGCAACCAGCAGCAAGCTCAAGCTCAAGGCGCTTCAGAAGCTTGTGCCGATGCTTTTGATCCGTGCTTCGAAGCCATGCTTGAACTACATATGATGTACCTTATTAATGTAGCCAATGAAAATGCCGGTCAACCTTGCGGTGGACGCGAACCGGTCAAAATCCATGAAAATGCAGTCTGGATGGTAATGCAGATGTATAAGCAGGTTTACATCAATATTGCTTTGCTTTTACTGCTTCCAGGCGCAGTGATGACTCAAGCCAAAGGTATGGTCAGTCATGGAATTCTAGGTTCACAAAACGATGAAGATGCAACCACTCCTTTTGTCGGAATATTCAGGGGAATGATTGCTCTTTTCTTGATTCCCAGCACTCAATTGATTGTCAGTTATTCATGCGACATCGGCAATTCAATGAATTACGAAGTGAAAAGACATATCAGTGTAGGCACAATCACCGCCTGGGCGGCAGAACAAATATTCAGAGCGCCGGAAGAAAATAGAGATGAAATCATCAAACACCCCAGCCTTAAAAAGGTGCAGGGAAAAATGTCCGAAGGACCGGAAGCACAATCCGGAGTGGAAGGACAATCACTTGCAACCATTATGCTTCAGACTATGGCCAATTTGTCCGGCATGTCTGCAGCCTTTGGTCTTGTGATGATGTGCGCATTTCAAATTACTATGATGTGTTATCTTTTGCTGTTGGGACCGGTGGCAGCTGCGTTTTATGCCTGGCCGGCCACTGTAGGCATGCTGTTCAACAAAGTATTCGCCATCTGGGTCGACGCTACGGTGAACGTCGGGCTCTGGAGATTCATGTGGTGTACGGTTTTACTGGCGGCACAAACTCGAATCGAGTGGCTCAGTGAGATGGGGCAGTACGATCCGTATTGTGAATGGGAATTGATCATGTTTGTTTCATTCATGACCATTCTTACTTATGTTCCATTCAATCCGTTTGATTTCAAACCAGGCGAAATGGTTGCTCAAATCATGCAAAAGGCCGAGCAATCGGTTAATGAAACAGCTTCTGAAGCCGGTCAGAAAAGGGGAGGCAAATAATATGTCTCCATCCATATTCAAAACTGAAAATAAAAGTGAGAATGATATAACCCACAATTTCATTTTCGGAATACATTAACCAAGATTTCCCAAGATGTTCATTTGAAATAAATTCTTGAAACAATTTTTTAGCCACTTCAACATCCATCGTATAATTGTCAATCGCATAGAAATCCTGCATCATTTGAGTGATAATTGAAATGTCTGAAATTTCTAATGGTTTGAAGGTTGTCATTAGCTCAAAATATGATTCATAATCGT
>CAZEQP010000585.1:0-3071 GCA_964514345.1 uncultured Candidatus Obscuribacterales bacterium | reverse complement strand
TGCTGGCGTGTGCGCCGCGCTGTCCCACAAATTTGTTTATGGCGCCTTTGCTGGCATCGACAGGAGCTTCAGCACCACCTTTGCCCACCATGCGGGGCACTTCACCGGTCACATGTTCGGCCGCATGTTGAATTTTGTGCTGTACCAATTCGCGCAATTCGTCTTGATTGGCTTTTCCGCCTGAATGATCCAGTGGAATGATGTCGTCGGGAAGCTCGATTCTGCCCAGTCGCTCAAGTTCTTCGATATCTTCAAAAATGTCCATCTGGTCAAAATCGACAATTTCGGTAGATTCAGCCACAGGACTTTCAGGCAAATAACCGGGTTGGGCATCATACGATTGAATTTGATCCTGATTGTAAGAATCAGACGTCATGCCGCCCTGCATTTCTCCCATATCATTAGCGTATTCGCCCTGGGCGTAATCACCTTGATTGTACGAAGCATAAGGGTCTTGCATTATATTTTCTTGTTCGTCGTAATTTTGATAATTGCCGCCGAATTCGTAGCCCGCCTGAGTTTCTTCCTCCGCATAATTTGGCTGAGCTTCTTGTTCGGGATAATAGGCTTCTTGCTGTCCGGCAGCCTGTCCACCCATCTGATAAACAGTCTCAACGTCTTTCCACTTCAAATCTTTCAAGGTGTCGTATTCGCTTGAAGATATGCCGGAATTTTGTAGCATTTCCAGATCCGGTGCTTCGAACGGCTGGTTGGAATTTACGTCATAATTGACCGATGCCGGCTCCACATGAACAGGTTGAGCGGCTTGAGCTGCCGCTTCTTCCATTGCCTGCTCTTTGCCGTCGCTCAACCCTTTCTGATAGCCGGTGTGCCAGGAGTTTTGCAGTTGTGTGACCAGCACGTCCATTTCTTCCTGCATTTCAGCTTGTTTTCCGGCCATTTCGCTGATGCGCAACTCCAGTTCGGCTACATATGCGGTCAATTCAGGATCCGGAGCAGTATTTTGAGTTTCTGTTTTTGGCTCAGTTTCTTTGGGCTGAGCTTCTTTCAATTCACGGTTTAGATTTTCAAGTTCACGCAACCTGATATTAAGCGCTTCGTTGACCTTTTCAAGACCGAGAACACTATGACTTAAATCTCTGTTGTCATCCTCGATTTTAGCCATTTCTTCTTGCATTCTGACAAGCTCTTCTTGAGTTCTGGCCAGTTCTTCGTCCGACTGGCTGGTATCGGCTTGGGCCTGAACCTGAGCGGAATTTTCTTTGGCAAAAACAAGTTCATTTTGTGCTCGTGCCAATTCATCTTGTGATCTGGTCAGCTCATTTCTGGCATCGTTCAGTTCGATTTGAACTTTGTTTATTTCTTCCTTGCTTCGCTGCGCCTCTTCTTGAGCTCTGGCGGCCTCCTCTTCGATTCTGGCGCATTCTTGCCTGGATTCAGCCAGCTGTTTTTCCAGCTCTTGCACTTCACTTTCAGATTCCATCGCCAGCAAGTCTTTGAACTGTTCATTGAAATCTTCTGCCAGGGAGAAATCCACTTCTGAATCTTTGGCAGCCTTTTTGTCTTTTGTGTTGTCTGGAGCCAGCGCCTGATCTGTCGAGTCCGGAGAAGTGAGTTTGTCTTCCAATTCATTTACTTGTGCTGCAAGACGTTCATTCTCTTCTTTCAGCTTGGTGATATCCATTTCAAAAGTGCTGAATTTTATGTCGGTTTCGCCCTTTGAAGGCTGAAAATGCCAGCGCTCAGATTCTTGCCTGGCATCAAGAATGATTTTCATCAATTCAGGGGTGCGAAAAATATCTGAAGGAAATACTCGTGCCTCGTCCGACACTGTATACGGGTTGATATCGAAGCCTTTGGCTTTCACCTGCTCAATTGCAGAGAGAATTGCCGATTCTTCTATTTTTGCAGCCTTTTTCTGTTCCGACATCAATAACCCACAGTATTAACTTGTAATAGCCAATAGAGCAGTATAGCTTTTCTAATATCTTTTTTCTTCCACTATATAAGAAAATATTGCTCAAAATGAGGTTATTAAATATCTTGACTTGTGTGAGACTGAAAATAAGAGGGCGAGTACAAGGGGTCTTTTTTAGACAGAGCACTTGCCAGGAGGCGAAATCGCTCAATCTTTCCGGCTGGGTGAAAAACAACCAGGACGGATCGGTTGAAGCTCTTGTGGAAGGTCCTGAAACCGACGTGAAAAAATTTATTGACTGGTGTCACGAAGGTCCCCCCAGCGCCAGAGTGGATTCTGTCGAAGTTGAAGTTGCTAGTCAGGAGGAAGGCGAAAAATTCAAGGGCAAATTTGTCATTGCCGACTATTAACTGATAAAGCGGGAGCCGGGCCCTTCGAAAAGTTTATAGGCTTCTTTTGCCGACTGTGAGCCGGATGCCTCACCTTCATCGGATTGAGTCAAATCAGGAGTTTTTTTTTCCTCGATTTCATCATCGTGATCTTCTTCAATTTCTTCTTGCGAACCGGCATCTGATCTGGGTTCGGGTTTAATCTGTTCTATTGCTTTTGGTGCGCTGTCTTGAGCCTGTTTTGGTGCCTCTTTTTTAACCTGGGGCTTTTGCTCTTCATCCAGCACTTTCACCCGCACCGCAATGGTATTACCGGTAATGTCTTTATAAGCCTGGGTTATGTGTTGAGATTTTGATTCGATTGTTTTCTGGAAAAACTCTTTGTTGACGCCAAGGGTGAGTATATCGTTATCTTGAGCGATGGGAAAAGCATGCATATTGACCAGGCTGTAAGCCGGGATATTGCGTTTTTGCAAAGCATCCAGCACTTTGTCCCAGAGAATGTCCAGATCCATGTGTGAACCGGCGCTTTTTTCAAGGACCGGATCCGGGCTGACCGCAAGTTGAATAGGTTCTTCTTGTGGTTCTTCTTGTTGTTCCTCTTCATCCGCAGCTATTTTTTCGGACAAAGTGATGCTGATTTCACTCTGGGCACTATGGGCAACAATTTCTTTTTCAAGTACCAGTGTTTTAGTTTCTGAAACGTGAGTCGGTGTCTCAGTGACCACCGGTTCCTGTTTTGCAAAGACAGGAGCCGCTTGGGGGCTGGGTCTGCGTGCCACTGCAGCCGGGGCAGGCAGAGT
>CAZEQP010000584.1:0-3073 GCA_964514345.1 uncultured Candidatus Obscuribacterales bacterium | reverse complement strand
GAAGTTTTCCCAGTCAGGGAGATCTGAAAACTGAGACCAGACAGGAAACAAAGCAACAACAGTCGCGCCCGAAGCCGGAAGTCACTGAAGCCGACAAGATTGCAGACAGAGAAGCTCGCCAAATAATTGACGAATTGAAAGCACGAATCAGAAATAACGATCACAGCTTTCATGATCTGGAAAATAAGCTGCGCTCTTATCCAAGCTCTTCTGTGCGATTGATTTTGGATGCAATGGACACTAATGACGACAGCATGCGAGTCCCAATGGCGCGCGTATTGTCGCGGGTGGCAAGCAATGAAGACTTTTACTTTTCCAATGACTCGGTAAAAACAATCATCGGACTTTTGAAAGCATGCCCCCAGCGTGAAGTGAAAGCGGCTTTGCTTCAGGTTCTGGGAGCGGTGGGACCGCGCAATGATCAGATCAAAGAAGCGATTGTTTATTCTTTGAAAGTTTCACACGAACCATCGATCAAAAGAGCCGCTATTGAGGCGCTTTCAAAACTCTCGCAACAAGAGCGTCCAGCTCTGCATCTTGAAACAACAAAAATTTTACTGAACGAACTGGCTAACGATGAAGCTCCCACTTTGCGTGCAGCAGCGGCTTCAGCTCTTTCCAGATTTCACGCCAACGCAGACATCGTAGTTCCGGCTTTGATAAAAGCTCTGGACGACAATTATTTGAACGTGCGAAACGCTGCCTGTCAGACACTTTCAAGCTATCAGGGGCAAGCCAAGCCGGCTGTACAAAGACTGATTGAAACGTTGAAAACAGAATCGGATCAAAATATCCGTCATTCAGCCATGAATGCTTTGCAGAACATAGACAAAGCCGACCCACAAATTCTGTCTGTTTATGTCGATCTTCTGGATGATCCTGTGATGGGAAGAAATGCCATCGGTTATCTTTCTTATTTTGGTGCACACGCAGCGCCAGCCGTTCCCAAATTGATAAACATTTTGAAAAACGGTGACAGAAATGACAAACAGCAGGCTGCCCTTGCATTAAGCAATATCGGTCCCCAGGCTAAAGACGCGCTTCCCGCTTTGACCGAAGCACTCAAAGACAGCGACGCCAATCTGGCAAGATATGCCGGACAAGCTATAAATAGAATCAATCAAGTAAACGAATAATCTATGGATCTGACCACACAAGCCAGAGAAGCCCTTCTATTTGCTGAGCTTGTCGCCTGGACACAGAATCATTCGAGCATAGACAAGCGCGACCTTCTGGGCGGCGTTTGTTTACAAAGGGGCAGCATCGGTAAAAAACTAGCCAACAAATTGAACTCCGAATTCTTCGAAGTGCTTGGTGCAAGTTTCTTTTCCCCTCCGGAGCACGGCGAGACTATCGTCAGATTCGATTTCAAAAAAATTCCATTTAACGACGAAGTCCTGGATATCCTCAACTCAGCCTCGGCACAGGCTACTGAATTTTCAGATGACGGTAAAATTCATACCGGCTTTATTCTCATTGCCTGCCTTTTAAAAATAGATGAATTCACCAGCTTATTTGAAAATGAGACCGGCGAAAAGTCACTGAAAGAACGCATTCTAAAGTGGATCGAGAATTGTTCTTTTCGCTATCTGCAGAATAAAGAAACAGGAAACGATCTCACTCAAACAAATATTCAAATTCTCGAATGGTTGCGCAACGGCAATCTTGCTCCATCATTGATGAAAGAATCAGGATTGGAGCCGGAGGCGGTCTATTCATTTCGACCGTGCAAACTCTTTAAAATTTTTGAGGACGACTACAAAGATTATGTCGAGCTAAAACCGCCGCTCAAAAGCGGGATTGCCGACAAATCAAGACGTGAGCTTGAAACGATGGACAATTTTGTTTCCGCCTCAGCCCTGCAAGACTCGGCTCCGGATTTACTGGGCATCTATATGGATCAAGACGGAAGTTTCATATTGTTTTTCGAAGAAAGTTTCGCATTGAGCGATGAAGAGAGCCCGATAAAATATTCTGAAATAGAATCGGTAGATTGCCAGGAAATTGAGACTGACACTGGTTCTTATCAAGGCAGTTTGCAAATTACATTGTCAAACAAAACACTGCAACTTCAATTGCCCGGTTATGTCGGCAGTTGGCCTGACGCTTACAGAATTCATGATTTTCTGGACAGCACTCTTTCTCCGCAGTCTATTTCAGAAATTAATTCAGACCTTGATTTAGTCAGTTTTTTCAAAAGACAAAATTATCGCATGGACTTGTACGAGAGACTTTGCTGGAAGCTCAACCACGATTTATGCCTCTGGGGCGAGGATCCAGAAAGGGAAGATACCGCCCTTTTCAGATTCATGGCTATTTTATACACCGAGGCAATCTCTGTTAAAATTGCCGGATGGCAGAGCAAGAAAAATTAAGTCTATCCGACCTGTGGCGCTTTGACGGCACTGTCGGGCGGGCGAAATATGCCACTCTGGGCATTTTTCTTGTAATGGTCAAATATTTGATTGACCATAATGTCAGTAAGTTTGTTTTCCACCGTGAATGGTCTCTTCTGGAATACATAGCTCCGGGCAGTGATTTTGACCTGAAAAATATTCTGCAAAACGAAATGGTCTTTTATATGACCATGCTGGTTCTTTCTCTGCCTTTCGCCTGGACCGGCTCAGTTCTCACTATAAGAAGACTGCGTTCAGCCGGGCTTCCCACTATGCTCACTCTTTTGTTTTACTTTCCTGTTTTGAATTTATTTTTGTTCAAAACACTTTGCTGGGCACCACCACGCAACGAAGAGACCCTGTCGGGCATGTCCGTGACAGAAGAAGAAAAATCGCATGACGATGTACAAATAAGCGACTGGGCCAAAAGCATTTTGCGTTTTATTAATATGCTGGTGCCTAAAGACCCGACAAAAGCATTCTGGGCTTCATTTTTATTGCCTGTGCCTTTTGCATTATTCTTTGGCTGGCTTTCCATACTGGTTTTCGGCAAATACGGAGTAGGTGTTTTTGTCGCTCTGCCATTTGCAGTTTCAATTGCCGCTCCATTGTTTTATTCTTTTCACGAGCAAAAAACTTTGTTGCAATGCTTGTGCACAGCGGTTTTGTCTGTAATA
>CAZEQP010000583.1:0-3076 GCA_964514345.1 uncultured Candidatus Obscuribacterales bacterium | reverse complement strand
CTTAAGATTTTTAAGCGTCAAGCGGGTATGTGCGGATTGATCGTCTGAAGTCATTTTGTTTCCAGCCTTTAACTATTCATTATATACATTCCCGGAAACATTGTTGCCATATCCATTGCCACTATATTTCGTGGCACAAAAATTGTAAGGGAAAGTTTACGCGGCATTTTCACCTCAATTTCACAAAGCCGATGTTACCGTAAAAACATATATTTCAATCTAAGCAGAGTGGTGAATGTCGTGCCACTATATGGAGTTATTTATGATTTTTCGCCAGTCTTTAACATTAGCACTGTTGGCTTATTATTTCGCATTATGCGGATCGCCAAGCATCGCTCAAACAACAGAAACTACAGTAACACAAACCACTACCACCAGTGCCGGTGTTCCTGCATTCAATCTTTCCGCTAATGGAACCTACCAGGTTGTGGATCCAATTTCGGGAAACTTATTGGGTAGATATGATCAGATTGCCAAATTGGTGGACGGTAGGGCACTTCAAAGTGGAGTAGTTATAGTCGATAAGGCTAACGGTGGTCTGGTTGCTACTGTGGACTCCAATGGCAACATTGTTGATATCGGAGTGGCTCCTGCCAGCCGGAGACTGATTGTCTCGATCGATACTCGCCGGCAAGACCTTAATCGTAGAATTGATGAAGCTTTAAGTAGAGGACTTATAAATGCGGCGCAAGCAAGCTCTATGAGATCTGAATTGGAAAGTATAGCGTCCGGCGATGTCTTTGCTACAGAATCAGTGGGATCGCTCAATTACAGAAAAGCTTTATTAATGGGTTATGGCTTAAACACACTTTCGGACAGATTAATTCCCTTGACACACGCTGTGGAATTGAGCCCTGTAATTTCACCTCAATTTATATCTAATGAAGGCAACATAATCCTTGTAGATGGTATCACTTCACGCAAACAAAGATTGGATCGAAGAATCGCTGACGAATACACTGCCGGACGCCTTTCCGCGAATCAAGTATCCAAACGCAAACAAGACCTGAACAAAATTTCTTCACTAGAAACCAAATATAGGAAAAATGGTGAACTGAGTAGTTCTAATGAAAAACGAATATCCATAAAACTAGACAGGTTGAGTTCAGAAATTGACGAAAATGTGGCTTCGATTAACCAGAAGAGATCAAAAATAGGATTGCGCACAGACTAAAGAAGCAGGTAAACAAATGAATATGAAATTAAAAATGCTTGCTCTGGCGACTGTTATTGCGATAACGACTCTGCCTGCATTGGCAGTGGATAAAAGTATCAGCAGAAAGAAAATAATAGTCACAGCTTCCCAGAAAGTTGTGCCGCTATGGAGCAAAGGTGTGAAAGTTCCGCACCGGGCATGGATACCGGTGGAGAAACCAAAACAGGTACTTCTGTGCGTGCATGGACTCGGATTCAGCAGTGAATCATTTACTGAGTTCGGACGCGCCATGGCCGGTCATGGTATTGCCGTATATGCCGTTGATGTAAGAGGATTCGGGCAATGGACAAAAAGCAAGGACAAAAAAGTGGACTTCGAAGCTTGTTTACTTGATGTAGAGGCAGCTCTGCGTTCTCTGCATAAAGCTTATGGAGCAACTCCAATTTTTCTTGTGGGTGAATCGATGGGAGGAGGAATTGCACTACAAGCCACTTCTCGCAACCCGCAACTGGTTTATGGCCTGATTTGTTCTGTTCCTTCCAGTGACAGATATGCCAAATACAGTTCAGAACTAATAGTTGGCACTCGTTATCTGGAAGATAAAAACAAGCCTATAGACATGACTACCGAAGTGGTTAACAGAGCAACTTCTGATGTCAAACTTAGAAAGGATTGGGCACACGAATCCAGCAATCGTATGAAATTGACACCCAAAGAATTAAAACAATTCACCGATTTTATGAAAGGAAACGAAGATGCTGCTGCACTCATAGATAAGACACCGAGTTTGATGCTGGCCGGCTTTAAAGATAAATTGGTAAAACCTGAGGGCACCATTGATCTATTCAATGAATTGAATACCCCGGACAAACTTCTTATGGTTGTCGGAGACGGTGAGCATCTGCTCTTGGAAGAAAACCAAATGACTGATCAACTTGAACAAATGGTCGTTGTCTGGATCAAAAATGAATCAACAGCCAAGCAAAGAGCCATAAACACCCGATTATCGGAGGCGAAATAATATGTACTTATTATTGTCACTCCTTATATTGTTGGCAGTTCTCGTCACTCTAACAATGTTGCCTGTATATTCCAAGGCATGGACGGTTGAGCAACGTCAAACCAAATTGATGCAAGACGTCAATGCCGGACAAAATTCAGGTGTGCTGACTGCAAAACAATCAAGGAAGTTGCGAAAAAATCTGGCCAATGTGGCGCGTAAAAAAGCAAAAATGAAATTAAACGGAGCCGGCAAAGTAAGTGTTAAAGACACTGCTAAGCTTCAAAACAGCATAGATAATACGAGCAGCAAAATTAAAGAAGAGAAACAAAAAACAGATTAATTTGGTGTTTTAACTCAGTTTTCAAGCGATTTCCTGATACTTTAGATAGAAGGTCCTGCAATTTTGATGTCGATATATTTCGTACAATTTAGAATTGGATGAAATTTGCCACTAGCACCACTGGTAGCGGCATATTCATAAAATAAAAAGCGGAGGCTGGTTCAATGATCAATCCAAATCAATCTATATGGATATGCACACTTTGTGATAGTCCCGTACCGGAAGCCACTGACCATCAATCCGCTTCCAGTTATATTCCTCAACCATTAACTGACCTGAATTGCGGCCAGTGTTCTGCTCCAAGTGAATTATTTGCCCTGGAATCTAGATCTGAACCTGAATTACCGAAAGTCAGTCTTACAGGGGAGGAAATTCTCATTAATCTCTTTCAGCTTTCAAGCGAAACGATATTTATGATTGATCATGAAGGATGCATTCAACAAGCAAACCTGCAAGCTGAAAAAGTTTTTGAAATGAATAGATCTGAAATGATTGGAGAACAGTTAAGTATGTTTCTGCCGCTATGGACTTCCCCCGAATAACCGGACACCTCTCGTAGAAAATTGCTCCTTATGAG
>CAZEQP010000582.1:0-3080 GCA_964514345.1 uncultured Candidatus Obscuribacterales bacterium | reverse complement strand
AATCGCTGAAAAGCCAGCTCGCCAAAGCTTCTGAATTATCTTCTCTTACGGTGGAAGCAAATATCGAAGACCTGTCTTTGCATCGCGACGACATCAAAGATCAACTCTCTGAATTCGAGCGCCAGGAAATAGACAAAATTTATGCCACTGCCAGCGAGTCACGGATTAAGTTCAACAAATTGATTGCTGACGCCAAAAACGAGATTCTGGATCAATTTGCAAACAAAATCAGAGAATTGCAAGAATCCAGTGATCTGGCAAATCCAAAAGAGCATTTCACCAAGTTTGCCGAAACTCAAGCACCCAAAATCGATAAAGTAATCAGCTCAGCCCGCCAAAACCTTGATTCGCAAAAAACACAAAGCGAAAGCAGTCTGTCTAAAAAAGCCAGAGAACTGGAAGAAAAAGTTGAATCGCTTGTCGCTTCCCTGAAAGAACAAATAAATTCCAAACTATCCACATATGACCGCGATTTCGACCAAAAAATAGGCAATGTAATTCAGCAACTGGAAGATCTATTAAAGGAATCCAGCGAATTTGCTCAAGAAGTCGTCACTCAGGGAACAAGCCGCATTGTGCAGGCTGAAGAAATTGGTTCTCATTTCCTGGAAGAGCATATAGAATCCTGGACCGCTACTGTAGATAGTTTGAAAGACTCTTTCGAAAAACAAATTTTCGAAGCCAAAGAAGAACGCAAAGCCAATCATATAAAAACGCTTGAGTATAAAGTGGCAGAAGCCAAGGCTTCAATCAATCAAATGGCTGAATCGGGCAATTCAAACGTAGCTTCGGCTCATCGAAAGTTTTTCAGCACTCTGAAAAGACTGGAGAAAAAATATTCGGATCGAGTGGCCAAACAAATGGCTTTGCTCGAACAAGCCATTGAAGAAGAAAAGGATCTGCCTCTCAGTATGGGAGGTCAGACCATTCAAGCGGATGATGAATTCCGCAAAAACCTCGACACTCAGCTGAAAGTTAGAGGAAACGAACTGGTCAAATCAATCAAAAAACAAGTAGAGCAACTGGAAGGAGAATTCAAACGCTCATCCAGCGGCTCCACCGAGCGCATCGAATCTATAAGACTGCAAACAGTAGAATCACTTGAGAAGCAAGTTCGCATCATTCGCTCAGAACTTGACCGTATAAGTAAAAGTTTCAAGAGCGAACTTACACAATTGAGCACCGCCCTTCCTGAAATTGAAGAACGGGGCAAAGTAGCCGCCATGTCAGTGTCGGCTTATCTGTCCTCCATGCTGACCCTTGACTCTGATTAAACCAAGCGAATTAGGAGACATTTGCCATGACCATGGCCGGTAAGAAACTGCAGGTTATTTACGATAAAGGTTCAGAAGAACTCACCAATATCGAAACCAAAACCAGCAATAAATTGAAAAAACAGTCTGACACTCAATCTGAAAAGAGAAAGAGTTTGCAAACTGGTGACGTTTCCAAAATTGAATCCAAATCTACCGAACTTGAGCAGGACATCCGCAAAATCATTAACGAATCTCTCATTCGCCTGGAAGATACAAAAAACAAAGAAGTCAGAAACTGCCAAGAACAAACAGGCGAGCTCGAACGTGAATTGAAAAACGTCAGCGAGATAGTAAAGAAATCTCTTCAACAGCTTGTTGATTCGGTGAAAGAAAGACTGGAAGATGTAGAGCTTGAGCTTACTTACGAATTCGATACAAATTTCGATCAAAAACTGGGAGAACTGGAAAAACAAACTTACGTCAGTTCAGGCAAACTTACCGCTCACGGAAATACTCTGGTAAATTCGCTGCAGCAAAAACTGGACCAGAATGTCTGGGCTTCAAAAGGCAGTGAGAAAGCGGTTGTCACTCAACTCTATAAGAGCTATATGAAAAAAGCCAACACTATAGAGCAACGCTTTTCTTCTCTGATGCAACAGTTGTCCTCGCAGTTTCAAGAAAAATTCAAAACAGTCGAAGAGTCGTCAAAGTCGATAGACATTAAAGTGGACAAAAACACCGATGAAACGATGACTAATCTCGATAAACGTTGTTCTGACATAGAAAGAGAAATCAACCGCTTTTTCGGCGAAATGCTCACTGAAAACATAGAACAGCTGGATAAAAATCTGGGCAGTATCGCCAGTGATATCTCAAGCACACATGCCAGTTTGACAGGCAATCTCAGCCAGAAAACCCGTGACTTCTCAAACAGTTTGAACAGTCTATCAGGCGGCATGAAAGAGCGTCTGACCACTAATTTTCAAGAAACCGGAACCAGGGCCGATTCAATATTCAAAGAATTCATGCAATCGATGGAGCAGAAAGTGAACAACTCTCTGCACATCCGCGATGAACTGGAAAAAGCCAAAGAAGAAACCATTAAAGACATTCATGACGAGCTGGTTTCAGTTCGCGAAGAGTTTCAAAGCAAAGTGGACGATTTACTCAAATCAGCCGAATCAGACTTGCAAAAAATCACCCAGGAAGTGGAAAAAGAAATCGGCACCACCCACACCCGGTGCCTGAATAAGCTGGCTCAAGACGGTCAGGCTTGCAAGCAAGAAATAGATACGCAAGTAGCCAATCTGCTTGCCGCAATTCGTGAACACAAAAGAGTGGCGTTAGCTGATATTTCATCGGCTGCGGCAGTCGGCAAAACTATGGAACTATAGGAATAAATCATGCATCAGATGCTTCGGCAACATCAAATAAGAGCTCAGGACATAAAACCCTATGTCCTCACTTATGACCGCAAAAATCCTGTTGGAGCCGACGAATGGGCGACTCAGGAAGGCATGCTTTACGGACCCGGAATGCTCATATTCGTTCTTGAGCCGGCAAAACGTCCGCCTGGTCTTTCTTCTTTTGCCAAGCCACAAATTGATGCGGCGCCTGATTTGTTCAGAGTGAAAGATTTGTCCTGTGTGGTGGACCGCATAGAAAACAAATCCTGGGTTTTGAATATCACACCTTCGGCTTATGAGTTGCGTTTTCTCGATACACTTTTCAGAGAAAAAGCGAAAAAAGCCATATTCGACGGTCTCGATCTCAACTATTTGATTGCCAAACCTCGTCAGCCATTGACCGAAATTCAATTAAAAG
>CAZEQP010000581.1:0-3083 GCA_964514345.1 uncultured Candidatus Obscuribacterales bacterium | reverse complement strand
GAAAAGCAAATATTCTACAAACAGGAATTTTCATTCCAATATTGTTGTTTCTGGCTTTTTCAGCCGACAGTTTTTATCGCTTCACATCAATCGACAAGATATGCAGCTCAGGCATCGAAGCGGTATATCGCTTCCGGCAGCCCGACACTCCGTTTGAAGCAGACAAAAAATTTAAGAGAAACAATTGTTATGGCGATCTGGTGTATTGTCCAGCGCACAAGAAGGCTTTGACTTTCAGGCAAGAAACATTCACTGTGGATGAGTTTGGATATAGAACTAGTACGGGAGAGAAAATTCTTCCCATCATTTTTGCCGGTAGTTCGCTCACTGTTGGTGTGGGTGTAAGTGATGACCGGACAGTTCCTGCCCAACTTGGAAAATTGCTAGGGGGACGCATCTACAACGCCGGTCAAACATACTGGCAAAGAAACGACCGTCCTGTTTTGCTGCCCCTTTTCCATATCGATGCTCAGCGTATACTGAAAATTGCTAAGCGGCTCAATATAGAAAATGGGCTTATCATTCTGGAAATGCCTGAAGAGGCAAGCTTGCCCTATTTTTATGAATCAGAATTGGCAAACCCGATCAATAAAGGCAAACAATTACTTGCAGAATTATTGATCAGTCTAAATCTGGGAAAGGAAGAAGGCTACCTGGAAGGATTTATGCGTGCATCACCATTGCGAAGAATCGCTCGTGAAGCGCAGAACAATCTGTTGGAGAAACTTGATATACCCAATCCGCTAGAAGAAAAAGTGGCAATCAAAAAACTGTCCGACGGCAAGCCCATTTTGTCCAACTGGCGCTCAATCAGATATTATGGTGAGAATCGTGAATCGGACAAGAAAAAAACAATTGCTTATCTGAAAAAATTTCGTGACCTTCTCTCTAAAAAGGGTTTTGATCTGGCGGTTGTATTCCTGCCTTCAAAATATTCTGTTTATGCCGATTCACTTAAAGATTTCAATGCTTCCGACTATAAAGAATCGCCCACTTATCTGGAACGATTGGAAAAAGAGCTTAATGCAGTTAATATCAAGACTCTGAATTTGACTGATGGATTGCGGGAAAAATCAAAAGTCGAATTGAATAATCATAAGTATTTGTTTTTCCCTGACGATACACATTTGACTCAATACGGAATTGATTTTGTGGCGGGTGAAATAGCCGATTGGCTAGAAAAGAGGCAAGTCAGAATCAAAACAGGTAGCGAGATATGAGCTTAAATCTGAACAACAACCTGATTTTGTTCAATGGATTTATTTTCCTTTTTTTCTTTCTGCCTATAACTTATTCTGTTTTTTGGAAAATGAAAAGCAAGACGGGGCGCTATATCTGGCTCACTATTGCAAGCTATGTCTTTTATTCTTTCTGGGATTATCGCTTTTGTGTCCTAATGTTTTTTTCTACTCTGCTGGCTTATTTTGCCGGAGTTGGATTATTGAATACAGAAAAGATGGCACTTAGGAAAATGTTGCTCTGGATGCCTATCTGTGTGGACTTACTGATTCTGGGCTTTTTCAAATATTTCAATTTCGCCCTGGAAAACTGCAACAGCCTGGCTGAAAAACTTGGATATAACATTCCTCTGCCTTATCTAGATATCGTTCTGCCAGTAGGCATTTCGTTTTACACGTTTCACACCATCAGTTATATAGTCGATACTTATCAGAAAAAAATCACTCCCACCACCAATTTCTTTGAATTTACATGTTATGTTTCGCTCTTCTCGCAACTTGTATGCGGACCCATAATAAGATACTGGCAAATTGAAGAAGACCTGAAAAGTATTGATCAACCTCAGAAAATCGAGAATCTCAACAAGGGCTGGTCTTTCTTTGCCATAGGCATGGCGGAGAAGGTTTTGTTGGCGGATAATATTGCCCGATTTGTGGACGCGCCTTTGAGAACACCTGAGAGCACTGGATCAATATGGATATGGCTTTCCATGGTTGGATTTATGTACCAATACTATTTTGATTTTGCCGGATACAGCAATATGGCAGTCGGACTGGGATATTTGTTCGGGCTTAGAATTCCCCAAAACTTCAACTCGCCATTTAAATCATTAACGGTGAGCGATTTTTTTAGACGCTGGCATATTTCACTTTCAATGATTTTGCGAGATCTGGTATTCAAGCCTCTTGGCGGAAGTCGTGGCTCAGCCGGAAGAACGTTTTTCAATATCATGTTCACCATGATATTCTGTGGTTTATGGCATGGGGCTCAATGGACATATGTGGTCGGTTTTTCATGGTTGGGTTTTGTTTTGTGCCTGCAGTATTGTTACAAAACCAGATGGGAGTGCTTGCCGAAATTTTGTCAGTGGGCAGTTAACTTTTGCGTTCTAATCATCGGATTTGTTTTTGTTCGGGCAGATACGCTGGAAATGGTGCGTCGACTGCTTCAGTCCATGTTTTCATTTCATGACGGAGTGATGATGGCCGGGCTAAATGTGTTTTTTCCTCTTATGTTGATTTCAGGGTATTTGAGTCATATAGCTCCTAATAGTTTCGAAATGAGCCACAAATGGAACCCTTTTCAATCGCTTCTGTTAGGGGGGGCTTTTATATTGTGTATGTTCTTAATAGCGACGGGTCAGCAAGCTCAATTTCTATATTTTCAGTTTTGAGGCGATATGAAGAATGAAGACTGAATTTTTTTCAATCAGGCACGTGATACCAACAGTGATACTGCTAGCCTTCCTTTTGGATTTATGCACCAGGTTTTGTTCTATAGCGCCATTGAGTTTCACCGCTACCGAAACCTTATGCCGATTCCGCATGCCGTTTGGTGCTTTTGAACCTAACGCAAAGATGTCTCTTAAGAAAGCTTTTGGCGTACTTTCTTTGCGATTGCCAGGTTTGAGGCAATATAAAGAGGAAACTTTCAGTACCGATCATTTGGGTTATCGTAACCAGGAAAAAATTACAAGTCCCCGCATTATTCTGACCGGTAGTTCGTTTTCAGCCGGTTTTGGTGTGAGCGACAAAGATACATTGTCAACTCAGCTTAGCCAGCTTTTGCAAGAGCCTGTTTATAACGCTTCGCAGCTTTATCTGGTGGAGCCGCGTGATGACGGG
>CAZEQP010000580.1:0-3085 GCA_964514345.1 uncultured Candidatus Obscuribacterales bacterium | reverse complement strand
GACTGTCTTTTGATGAAATAAGATTTTCCGCCGTATGAGTCAGGCGAATTAAATCCAAGATAAAAAACGCCATTTTCAATTTCTTCCGGATAACGCTTTATTGCAGCGGCTATGCCCTGCTTCGCTTGGGAGCCTATGGCGCCGATTGAACCTTCAGGACAGCACACCAGGGCGTTTAAAACTTCATCCAGTTCGCTCTGATTTTCCGGTTGTTTGCTGACTATATAGTAGGGAGCGATTTTACTGAAATTATTGGGTGCCAGGTCGCGACAATTTCCGCAAGAAATGCAAGTGGTATCGACAAAAAAGTCGCCATCTACATTTCCCGGTGCAATCTTGGTTCTGTCCGCCATGAAAAGAAATATTAGCCCAACTTACAACTGATTAATGAAAAATCCATCGCTAATTTAAGAAGCTCCATGTCTGCGTTTTGCCTGCCCAGAAATGAAAAAGCGAATTTCGCTTTTTTAGATTGAACCGGGATTTCGACCTCAACTTCAAATGGAACAGTTAGCTGGGGCAAACCGCAAAATGAAGAAATTGAATTGAGCAAAATATTTTTCTTTCTGTTTTCGGCCAATTCAGACTCACCAGCCGACAAAAGAGGCGGCCAGCCGCAAACTGTGGGAAGGACAAAGACCGCATCACCCAGAGTTTGATGAATTTCCTGGATCAAATACTGGCGTCTTTCAATTGCCGGCTCATATTCAGCTCGGGTAAAATTTTTGCAAAGCATGAAACGATGCAGTATAGAATCTCCCAGATTAGGATTGGTCTGTTCAATCCATTTTCCATGCGCTTGCCAGGCTTCAAATCCTCTTGTGACCGAAAATAAGTGGCTGTATTCGTCTAATTTGCCTGATGGTAGTTTCAGAGTTTCTTGTTTGATTCCCAGGTGCTCAAGACGTCTCCATTGCGCAAGGAAAGTCTCGCGCAACTGAGGTTCCAGTATATCCAGGCTGTTTTCAAGCAAAATCAATTTGTTAGGATACGAGTTGCCGGGCTCTTCTTTGAGTAAAACACTTGCCACCTGGATCATTGTTTCAATGGATCTAGACATAAAGCCTACAGTATCAAATGTGGTGCCAAGCGGCACCACTCCTTCGCTGGATATGCGCCCATGGGTCGGACGCATTCCCAAAATGCCGCAATAAGCCGACGGCACTCTTACCGAGCCTGCTGTGTCGGTGCCCAGGGCAAAATCGCACAAGTTGTTGGACACCGCACTGGCCGAGCCACTGGAAGAACCGCCTGAAATGCACCCCGGCATATTGGGGTTGTGAGGAATTGCAAAATTAAAATTCAACCCATCCAGGCTGAATGCAAGCTCATCTGTTACTGTTTTTCCAATTAAGTGTGCACCTTCATCCAGAAGCATCTGCACAGCCGGACAATTTTTTTCTGCTTTGTTATGTGTTTTCTTCCAATCAGGATTTCCGGCGCCTGTTACATAGCCTTTGATGTCCATCAGGTCTTTGGCGGCAAAAGTTTGATTGCTTAAAGAGCCGGTGTCCGACGTTTTAATATCCAGCTCTTCGATTATGCCGCAGAACACGCTGTCTTTTTGAGTCATCCGGTTAATATATCAGCTGCTTTTTTGGCAGTCCATATTCCTGATTTCAATAAAGTGCGGATTTTTTTGCTTAAAGAGAAGGGCCTTGCTTAATTCTATTGATATGAGACGTTTATTGACGCAGAACTACAATGTAGTTACAGTGTACTTACATACGGACAACTTATGAACCAAGCGAATTAGAGGAAAAAGTATATGACCGAAACACCCAAGGTTAAAGTTTCAAAAAAAGCTGAACGTTTCGATGCCGGCAACGAACTCTGGGAAAGCAAAAAACTTGGAGCTTCTGCTCAACACGCCAAACCCAATTCAAAGCAGGAAGATAAGAATCTGGACGACAGCATGGGTCTGCAATTGCTGACTATTCGAGTTCAGAAGGAGTTGATTGAACAGTTCAAAAATCTTGCCAAATTGGAAGGGATTGGATATCAACCACTCATGCGGCAAGTCTTGACCCGTTATGCCAGGGAAAACGAGCAGAGGCTGCAAGCGGTAAATAGTATACAAAGTAAGAATCCAGGACAAAAAAAGAAAGCTGTATAAGAATCGGAAATTGGTCTATCTGCCTTTCCTCTCGCTCACTCTTTCGCACAATTTGAGTAGAGCGTTTAAATCATCGGGTGGATCGCCTTTCTGTAAGCCTCTTTTGAAAATAGCGTAGGGATCATTCTTGTCGCCAGCTTTTCGCAAACTTTTTTCGTCATTCACCCAGGCGTATATAATTACTTTTCGGCTGCTGTCGTAACGGAAAAATAGGCGGAATCGGTTTTGTCCGAATTTTGCCCTTTTCCAGCGCCTATATTCACTGCCGAGGGTATTACCTTGATTCCAATTTTCATGGCCTGGATCTGAGGGGATTTCTTCCAGCATGAGTTTTTTGATTCGGGCAAGGCGCTTTGTCCTGGTGTGTTCTTTGTATGTATCCGGTTGGCTTTGCGCAAGCTTCTCAACTTCTGCCGTCAATTTATTGAGTTGCACGGTGAACAGTTTGTACTGATACAAATCCCAGTTATTTACCTTCAAGGCACAAACTAGTCGAGACAATCATCGTTTGAGACTTCAACGCCGTCAGTCAGATCGGCTATTTTCTTCATTTGCCTCTCTGATACGGGGGTGATGTTTTCTGGATGGGCGATACCGTCCTTTTCGATGAAGGACAAAAAAGCACAAACGAAAGGATCTTCGTTGCCTTCTGTTTCTTGATTGTCGATTACGCGGAGGAGCATTGTTCCTGGTCCGATTATGTCTGCCCTTACCTGGGCTTGTTGTTTGAATTCAGGGTGTTGTTTGAACAAATTCTTGTCCAGTCTTATAGCTTCCGAGTTTCCGGAAGTACTGATTTTTCCCGAATAGCTCATTTTTCTCACCATGCCCCGACATTGCCTTATGTAAGTACTTTAGTACGTACGCGATAGAATGTCAATATTAAGAATAACATCAATTGGCAATGGAGCCGAAATCCGATGGTTCCTCGGCTGCCTTTCTTTCCGCTTGGCGCGGCATTTTTTCTCC
>CAZEQP010000579.1:0-3092 GCA_964514345.1 uncultured Candidatus Obscuribacterales bacterium | reverse complement strand
TCACCGCATAGCCGGAGCCTTGATACAGTTCTGACACTGTGGGAGACTTCATGCAAGGCAGATTTTTTACTATGCGCTCAAAATCTTCTTTATCCACATTCATTTCTAACAATACTTTATTACGCGCGGCAAGCGAACTTTTCATCAGCATAGTCAGTTCTTCCAGTTTGCGCCTTTTAGTTTCATTCTGCAAAGCTTCACGACTGCATATAAATCTTGTGGTGGAGCGCATTATCTGGTCTATCACACAAAGTCTGTTCGAAACCAGAGTCGCACCGGTGGCAGTATTATCTATAATAAGATCGGCATCCTCAGGCGGCAGTGCCTCAGTGGCACCATAAGTGCGCACAAAAATGGCATTGAGATTTCTCTCTTTGATATATGTCTCAGCAAGCTGTTTATATTCTGAGGCCAAAACCAGCGGACGCTCTTTTTTAGCCATAGATTCAAGGTCCAAATTCTCAGGAGCGGCGACCACAATACGCACCGGGTCAAAACCTAAATCCAGCAATTCAACCACATCAGCCTGTTGCTCAACAATCCAGTCGTAACCGGCAAAACCACAGTCGTGTCTGCCCAGTGCCACCAGATTAGGAATATTCTGCGCTTTGAGAAACTTGCCTTCGATGGAAGCGTCGCTTGAAGTGGGACGATATGACCTCGATTCTTGATTGAATTGAATGCCCAGTCCTTTGAGCAGACTCAACACTTTGTCCTGCATGCGCCCTGTGGGCACGGTCATTTTAAGAATGTCTTGACCGACTTCAAGACTCTCAAGCTGTGTTTTTGTTTTAGTTATAGTCTGCATTTCCACTGTCCCTTCTGGTTCCCGCCCGTTTCTGAGTATGCTGAAAAAAAAGCCCGCTTCGAGCGGGCTCTAACATTTGTAAGATTCCTTCAATCTAAAGACCTGTCAGACCGCTCCTGTATTGACCCATATGATGATGCGCATGATGTTTTTTCATCATGGCGCTCGTAAAGGTAAATTGGGCTGCGTTTTCTAAAAGCATTTGCGGCTTCCGTTTACTGACCACTCTACAATAACAAGGGCTCACCCGACAGGCAAGAGTCGACTAAGCAATGTAACATGACAACCTGTTCATTTTTCCGAATCGGTCTGTTTCTGGGCATCTTTCTGCTCGACCGAGCAGTTGCGGGTCATTCAAGTCTGAATGCCGAGTTTAGGCAGAATCCATAATTGCAGCGCGAAGTAGAAAGCGATGATACTGACAAAAATAATAACGTCGTGCACTTCTAGTACTCCATTGAGTTATTAACTACCTTAATTGATTTTGGATAAACAGGCAAGGTCTTGCCAGTTCGATCCGTCAAAATGTAGACAAACAGCCCATCTTCAGTTCTATCATGAGTGATGAATGCGTAGCGAATATCGCTTGACGCGATATCGCATATCGCGATATACTGAGGAGGTGAGAAATCTCTTGAAACTATTTGGCACCGACGCACTAGCGACGTTTAAACTTAGACATCCGCTTTCTCGAAATGCAATAGACAACTGGATTAACATTACGAGTAAAGCAAAATGGAAAAATATTGAGGACCTCAGAACTGACTTCAAAACGGTTGACTATATCCCATCCAGGAGTGTTTATTGTTTCAATATAAAAGGAAATCATTTCAGGTTAATAGCAAAAATCAGATTTAACAGGGGAGCAGTGACAGTAAATGAAATCTTCACGCATGCCGAATACGACAGATGGAATCAGAAGAGGCAATAAGCATTCCCGAATCGTTGTTGGTGAGGATTATTTTGCAGCAGTGCGAAAGTTTCCATTGGCAGCTATTAAGACCGAAGTAGAACACAAAAAAGCTTTAACGATTCTTGAATCACTCTTTCAGACAGACGACGACGGAAGTCTATCCCCTGGTGAAGAAATCTACCTGGAAGCTCTCATGATTCTTATCCAAGAATTTGAAGAAAAGACCTTTCCAACTCCCAAATCTGACCCCATAGATATACTCAAATTTTTGATGGAACAAAGTGAATCGCGCCAGATAGACCTGGTGCCTCACATTTTCGAGACACAATCAATTGTTTCAGACGTACTGCGGCGAAAAAAGAAATTGACGGTTCAACATATAAAACGACTTTCAGAGCGATTCAAAGTCGAGCCTGAACTATTTATGTGAAAAACACTCTATTAAGTGTTTTCGGAACGGCAAAATGCACTCACTGCTGAGCTAGACTGAAAAAAGCTTATAGAGGTTTATATGGCAGAGTTGAACATCGATTGGGATCTTGTGATAAACAACGGTCCTTATTTTAAGGTACCCAGCGAAATACCGCCTCACCTTGAGCCGCATCAGTACATGGAGTTAGCGAATTCATATATTGAGAAACATCTACCTGAGCATGCCGGCAAGTGTCTTGACCAAGCCGTGGCGGGTGACGAAAAACTAAGCCCAAAAGCCGAATTCATTCGTCGCACTCAATTGCCGGTGAAAACTCCTTCTAATGAAGCAATTGAATTGAATCTTTTAGCGCGCACTCAGTTATTCGATTATCAAAAGTCAAAGAGTCATAAGGAAGAAGTCAATCCAGCTGCCATTAAAGGTAAACAAAACGCAGAGACATGCGTGAACAAATTTCCAGACTTTGAGTACGGACTGCTGACACTTGCCGAATACAGGTCTTCAATGCAGAAAAGAGGCGCAAATCTGTATCTCTACAAAAAAGTGTTGGAAATAAATCCCTACAATAGAAAAGCTATAAATGCTCTTTATCCGGAATATCGCTTCAGTTACCGCCTGAAAGAAGCCAGACAACTAGTAGACAAAATTCTTGAACTTGACCCAAATGACTTTGATGCTGAAGGACAGCTTCATGATTTATTTCGGGCAAACCATGAGCCTCTATGGATCAAATTGATGCCCCATCCAATTTGGGGTATCCCATCGCGAATTTTTTCTTTCCTGATGCTTTGCTTATATGTTCTTGCTCTCTACATCCCCAATCCCAAAAGAATAAAATCCGGCTTTATAGACAAGGAAGGCAATGTATATTTGAAAAATACCAATGTGGTGGTTCAATCTGACTTTTCACAAGGCGTTTACTGTATGCGCACTCACGG
>CAZEQP010000578.1:0-3098 GCA_964514345.1 uncultured Candidatus Obscuribacterales bacterium | reverse complement strand
TTCGGCGTTGGAAACTCTCTCTTCAAATTTGGCCCGTAAAGATTCGCTCAGGGCAAGCCTGCTCAATTCACTGCCTGACCCCAATTTAGACTGGAACTGGAACTGTGTTTGAGACTGCGTTTGGTCTTTTTGTTTGGCCAGATAATCGCCGTATTGGGCGATATATTGCACAGTGTCTTCCCATGCCAATCCCAGCGCGGCTTTAGCATTATTTGAAAGATTGCCCGTTTTGCGAGCCAGACGTACAGGCATAGTTGGTGCCATTTCAAAAGCGGACAAAATCACATCCAGACTACGGTCACGCGGCATGCGGTCGAGGAAATTATGTCCTCTCATGTGTGCTCTGAAAATGGCTCTGAGATCATCGGCTGGAAATTCTGATATTCCGGCTTGCGACATTCTCCAGATTATTTCTACTTGCTGCCTTTGTTCTTCAAAAGGTTTTCCTTTGCGGGCAAAGGATTTCCAAACTCTGTGAAATTCATCCAGCTCCTGCTCGGTTTTCACTCCTAAACCGATAAGAATTTCTATCGACTTATCTTCAGGTACATAAAGTTGTCGGCTGCGATTGCGATTTCGATTAAGTTGACTGAGTTTTCTTGCCAGAACTCTCTTCTCCGCCGCACTCAATGATGTGGAGCCATTTTCAGCGGATCCGGCAAATGCTGCATTGTCTGCGGTTGAATGAGAGCTGCGTTCAAGATTTTGCAGCTCGCGATCTGTAAGCCCTCTTCTGGATTTGAATTCTTGAATCAAGCTGTCGACAGATTCCGGATTTTGCCAGAATCGCTGATAACTGGCGTGTCCTTCCTGCATTTGCGCCTGGTGATAAAAAGCCAGATGTTCGCTCAAATGAGTGAAATAACCCGGTCTTTCAATCGAATCTACAGGATGCATTGCAGCCAGTTCAAAATGAACCGAGTCTCTTTCCCTTCTGACTGCATGAAGAATTGCATCTTTAACTCTCATAATTTCGTCGTCACTCAGACGCGAAAGATTATCCAAGTCAAGTGATTGCAAAATTTGCACCGCTCGTGCATGTTTATCTGCAAAACGATTTCTAATAGCCGGGGCATAACGCCATCTGGATTTCTGATTGAATAATGCCTCTGCAGCTTCATTGCCAAAAATGTGTCTGGCAAGCCGAGTGGCCTCAGTAACTGCCTGAACCGACATCGGAGTTCCGCTTGCTTGAGTGGGCTGAACAAGACTTCTTAAGAGATCGTTCAATATCTGTCGTGCACTATCGGCAGGCAATTCACTTGCCCGTTCAAGTTTTCTTTCCACCGAGCGAATGACTCTGGATGAATTGAATAACTCAATCTCCTCGCCAGACACTTCTCTATATAAGTGAAGTGTGGATGCAATTGTTCTGGCATGTTCTGCCTGACTATCGCTCAATAAATGAGAGCGGTCTTTATTGTATTTGGCTTCCAGCGAGTCAATTATTTTTAAAAGCCATCTTTGACTGAGCCCACGCGGGGCCATGTCATGAGTGCCTTGCAGGCTAATATAGCGTGACACTATATTTTCCAGATGAGGAAGACCGTCAATATTTGAAAGGACTTCTCCGGATCTGATTTGTCTGCGTGCTTCTCTTGTGCTTTCGAATAGGCTGCTCCAGCTGATGTCTGGATTTTGTGAAAGATTTATATAATTTTGTATCGCCAATCGCACATGAAGAATATCTTGAATGACATGTGCGACTTCATGGGCACTAATGGCGGAGGCAAGATCAATCAGCTCAGGACGCATGAACAACAATGAGCTCAATCTCAATTTGTCCTGACCAGGTCTAAACGAACCCCAGTTATGTCCGATGAATTGAACTGCAACATCCAGCTGAGGCAGCCCGGCTTGCGACAGGGCTGAATTCAGTCTTGTTACTATCGTTTGACCGGCGGTATCGTTTATTATTTGCTGATATTTGCGCCATTGTCTGAGATATTCAAGTCTGGTTTGAATCAGTTCGCTGTCATTTTGATTGAGCTGGAATCTTCTGTTCAACTCAAGTGTCAATTGACTCTCACCCGGATTATTCATGGCATGAATAATCAGAGCTTCAGCACTTTCACCGTTCTTATATCCTTCAGCTCTATATCGAGCCAGAGCTTCCTGTCCTTCTTGTGAGTCAAGATAGTCTTTAGCGCTCTTTATAGATGTTTGCAGTTCATTCCAATTAAGATTTAAACGATCTGCCAGTCTTCTTTCTATGCTTTCTAAATTAGCATCACGCGCAGCTTTTATTTCTTCTACATCAGATGCCAGCCTGGCAATTATTCCTTCCATCTCAGGATAAGCTTTACTCGATATTTCAGCCAGATTTTTGAATGTCTGGATATCTTTGATTATGGAAGGAATATAAACATTTTCGTCTGAACCCAGTCTGCGTCCAGCCATGGCCAGACTATCTTGTCCACTCTCTGAGCGCATCATAAAGGCGTTCAACTGACGACGGCTTCGTGGCATGCGAGGCGCAGTGGAAGGTGGCGCCGCATTCGATACCAGATCAACATTAACCAGACTACCATGATGTACAAAGAGAGAATCACCCTGGCCGAATATCAGTCCGGCACCAATAAAGTCACCGCTCCTGAGCAGCACGCGTCCTTTTATCTCAATTGCCGTCCGGTCGCGCACAAGCACAGGAGGATTAAGTCCATTTCTTTCCACTGCAAAAATATTGCCGAACCGATCGACTTGAAGCGCGCCTGTATTGTCCGAAGTTTTACCGAAAGCAAGAACGGTTCCATCGTCCAACTCGGGTTTCATTCTAATCTTTTCAAGGAATTCTCGATTTTTCAAACCGAAACTAATTTCGGTACCCTGAACCACATGTTCGAAATGTCCACCCCCACGGATGTTTTCTCTCAATCGAACACCGCTTAGACTTTCATTCACTGAATCCAATGTTCTTGGGTTCAGCGCGGCATCATGCAATCGGTCTCTTACAAATGAAGATGTTTGTTTAAAATTGCTCAACCAGTCTTGAGCTTGCATTACTTTTGTTTTTTGTCCGGCGAATAAAGAGTTAAACACTTCTTGATACACGGCAAAAGCTTGTGCCCTTTGATCCTCAACTGCAGCTCCAGCTTTGA
>CAZEQP010000577.1:0-3100 GCA_964514345.1 uncultured Candidatus Obscuribacterales bacterium | reverse complement strand
GAGTTGAGATATACATTTTTTGGAACAATCAGATTTATGGTGGTTTTAGCCGGTATAGTCTGAACAGACCCGGCAAGAAAAGGCGACGGACGCGAACCCAACTCCACGCTTCCCTTCAAAAGAGGCATATCTGTTTTCATGCGGGGAGATGAGGGAAGACTGAAACTGCTCTTAGCCGGTTGAGCCGGTGCAGGTGCCGCTAGAGGACCGGCGAATATTGAAAACGCCAGAACAATATTCATCATAGAAAGGCGAATATTCATTATTTCTTGGAAAAAAGTCCCTTAATCTTACCCATCAAAGTTTGTTTTGCTTTGGCGTCGGCGCGGGTGATTTCTTGTTCTTTGATTTTCTGCTTAATTTGTGTTTCCAGTATTCGCGCTTGAGCATCGCGCGGATCTGTGCGCAAAGATGTTTGCACTTCAGTCATGGCAAGTGTATACCAGCCCCGAGCCAGATATATTTCAGCCAGTTTGTTGTGATACCTCGGGTCTTTGGGAACAAGCCTGATGGCTTCTTTCATGGCGCTTTCAGCTTCTTGATAATGTTTTTGTTTCAAGAGCTCATCCGCTTTTTCAAGATGTTTGTTAGCCCATTTGACATTGATATTGGATTCGGTGCTAGTGGTGGTGATTGCCGCAAGATCATTAGCCGAAACTTTGGGCGATGATACCGTATTTGATTGCAGATCACCTGTCGCTGTATTTCCGTTTTCACCCAGAGCCTGCACTTGAGTCTGACTGGCCAGCATCTCATTTTGTTCCTTGGTTCTGTGCAATATGCGCAAGGCGTCATATTCAGCCCGCCTTTCACTGTCTGAAATGATATTGTGGGCGCGTGTAACTTTGGCAAACTCTCTTTGTGCCATCGCCCTTTGCTCCGGGTCGTTGGGGAAGCGATCTGGGTGCAGGCGTTTGGCCAATTTAATATAGGCCCTCTTAATATCTTCGGGGGCGGCTGTCTCTTCGACGCCAAGTATGGCGTAATAGTCTTCTTCAAACTCTTGCATAGTTCAGGATTGCTATTTTATAGCTTTATTCTATATTGAAAGCGATTCTAAATCTTGGCAATTCAAATAAAGGTAACGTCAAAGGTAACTCCAAAAGGAAACTTATAAAGAAATTGTAGATTTATGAGCCCCTTATAAGGTAGACCTGGATAATGAAAAATAGGGTCAGTTTCTAACGGAAAAATTTGCATATGAATCTTGATAGATTTACTAATAAGGCGCAGGAAGCCATTCTCGATTGCCGTTCTTTGCTGTCGCGTTTCAGCCACAGCCAGGTAATTCCCGAGCATCTGTTATTGTCCTTAATCGACCAACAAGACGGTCTGGCTGCGACCATAGCCGAAAAATTGGAAGCAGATCCGGTCAAAATTGCCCAGGAAACCCGCCGCTATCTGGAGCGACAGCCAAAAGCAAGCTCAGTATCTGTATCTAAAGACGAGCTTCACGTTTCAAACAAACTGGTCAAGACTCTGGATGACGCTTCGCAAGAAGCCGATTCGATGAAAGACGAATATATAAGCATCGAACACATTTTGATGGCACTTTGTGATGCCGACAGATCAGAAGCCGGAACCATTCTCAAAGACAACGGAATTACAAGAGAAAAAATAATTGCAATACTCTCTCAGATTCGAGGCAATCAAAAAGTGACAAGCCAGGACCCTGAGGCAACTTATCAGGCTCTTGAAAGATATGCCCGCGACCTGACCAAAGCAGCGGCAAAAGGAAAACTGGATCCGGTCATCGGACGCGACGATGAGATAAGACGGGTTATGCAGGTTCTATCGCGCAAAACTAAAAACAATCCTGTACTTGTCGGTGAACCTGGTGTGGGTAAAACAGCCATTGTCGAAGGGCTGGCTGTGCGCATAACCAAAGGCGACGTTCCGGAAGGCTTAAAAGACAAAAAACTGATGGCTCTGGATATGGGCTCGCTTGTAGCCGGTGCCAAATTCCGCGGTGAATTTGAAGAACGACTGAAAGCAGTGCTTAAAGAAGTGATTGAATCGCAAGGCGAGATAATCCTATTTATAGATGAATTGCATACTGTGGTGGGAGCCGGCGCCACTGGAGACAGTGCCATGGATGCCGGAAATTTATTAAAGCCTCCTCTGGCTCGCGGTGAATTGCACTGTATCGGCGCCACCACCATTGATGAATACAGAAAGTATATAGAAAAAGATCCAGCGCTTGAACGCCGCTTCCAGACTGTAATGGTGGACGAACCCAATGTGGAAGAAACCATATCTATATTAAGAGGATTGAAAGAGCGCTACGAAGTGCACCACGGTGTGCGAATCAAAGATTCGGCATTAGTGGCCGCCTGCGTTTTATCCAATCGATATATCACAGATCGTTTTCTGCCGGACAAAGCCATAGATCTGGTGGACGAAGCGGCAGCGCGTATGAGGATTGAAATAGACTCTCTGCCCACCGAACTGGATGAACTTGAGCGCAAGAAAATCCAGCTTGAAATAGAACGCGAAGCTCTGCGCAAAGAAACTGATAATGCCTCAAAAGACAGATTGATCCGGCTAGAAAAAGAGCACGCCAATATTAAGGAACAGGCTGACTCATTTCGTTTGAAATGGCAAAGTGAAAAGCAGGCTCTGCAAGTGTTACAACAGATTAAAGCCGATATTGAAAAAACCAAAATACTCATAGAACAAGCCGAGCGAAACACCGACTTGCAAAAGGCGGCCGAGTTGAAATACGGTAAATTAATTGAGCTGGAGAAAAAACTCAAAGAAGAGGAAGAGAGCATAAAAAACAAAACAGGTTCTCATCTCCTCAAAGAAGAAATCGACGAGGAAGATATAGCCGAAATAGTGGCCAAATGGACACATATTCCAGTAAATAAACTGCTTGAAGGAGAAGTGCAAAAGCTTCTCAAACTGGAAGAACATTTGCATCGTCGGGTTAGCGGACAGGATGAAGCTATTGAAGTAGTTTCAAATGCGGTGCGTCGCGCCAGAGCCGGATTGAAAGATCCAAATCGACCAATAGGCAGTTTTCTTTTTCTGGGACCGACCGGCGTTGGAAAGACTGAACTGGCAAAAGCTCTTGCCGAATATCCTTTTGACAACGCTA
>CAZEQP010000576.1:0-3104 GCA_964514345.1 uncultured Candidatus Obscuribacterales bacterium | reverse complement strand
AAGGCGCCAGCAGGCTTGTGCGGATAGAATGAAGCCTGTGCCCCACTTATTTGGATGTAACCTGGCATGAATGCTCAAGGACAAAACGAACGCAGAGTAGTAGTTACCGGCATGGGGATGATTACCCCGGTTGGAGTCGGCAAAGAGGATGTCTGGAAAGCTCTTCTTGAAGGAAGAAGCGGTGTGGCACCAATCAGCCGTTTCGACCCGGCTGAAATGGACCTTGATGTCAAGATTGCCGCAGAAGTAAAGGACTTCAATATCCAGGATTTTTACCCGGATCGCCGCAAATGGGGCTCGATGCTCAAAGAAATGGATCGAGTGACTCTTTTTGCCATGGTGGCGGCCAAATTAGCTTTTGAAGACGCCAAATTGGAAATCAAAGACACTGACTGCGATCGGGTGGGAACTTTCATCGGCACCGGAGTCGGCGGTCTCATCACAACCACATCCGACTATGTGAAGCTTATCGAAGGTGGTCCCAAAAAACTTGGTCTGAGAACAGTCATTCGTCTGATGCCCAACGCTCCATCCGGACAAGTGGCAATCGAATACGGAGCAGGCGGCAGAGCCAAGAGCGATTCCACAGCCTGTGCTTCCGGGCTTGATTCCATTTTCGACGCGTTCATGTACATCAAAAACAATCGCGCCGACGTAATGATTACAGGCGGAAGCGAAGCCTGTCTCAATCAATTTACAGTAGCTTCCTTCAACAACATGATGGCTTTATCTCGCCGAAATGACGATCCGCAAGGAGCCAGCCGCCCATTCAGCAACGATAGAGATGGTTTTGTAATTGGCGAAGGCTCGGTCATTTTAATCATTGAAGAGTTGCAACATGCACTCAAACGCGGTGCAAAAATTTATGCCGAAATCAAAGGTGGCGGCGCCAGCTGCGATGCTACTCATATTGTAGCCCCGCACGAAACCGGCGCCGGTGCGTCACGTGCCATCAAAGAAGCATTGAGAGACGCCGAACTTGAGCCGCACGACATCGATTACATCAATGCCCACGGTACATCCACTCCCTTGAACGACGAGCGCGAAACTTTGGCCATCAAAAATGTTTTCGGTGAACATGCCTACAAAATGGGCATATCAAGCACCAAATCAATGGTTGGACACTTGCTTGGCGGCGCCGGAGCAATCGGTGCTGCCGTAACAGCGTTGTCCATATCAGAGCAGAAAATGCATCCAACAATAAACTTAAACAATCCGGATCCGAAATGCGACCTCGACTATGTGCCTAATGTGTTCCGCGAAGCCAAAATCAAGAATGCCATGTGTGAAGCTCTGGGATTCGGTGGACACAACACAGTTCTTGCAATGTGTCAGTTTGTCGGTTAAGAACTGATCTCAGCTGCCATTTTGCTAATTTCCATGGCACAGCCCCAGGACAGAGTGAATCCTGCTCCTCCGTGGCCATAGTTGTGCAATATCCATTTAGTACCAAAAGCTTCTTTTTCCAGCCTGACTTTTGAACGCACAGGTCGCAGCCCACTTTTAACGGCAATTATGTTCTGGTGCTCCAATTCATCGATATGCGGAAATGACTTTTTGCAGTTTTCGATTATCAAATTAGTCACGTTCGAATCAGGCTCAAGGCTATACTCGCCAGGCTCATAAGTTCCGCCAAGGACACTATCGTTAACTCGTGGGATAACATGAGCTATCCGTCCGTCAATTGTGAGATCTACTAAAGCGCTGTGTGGCTCATTCAATTTGACGCAAACGACTTGTCCTCTGGCGGCATGCAGATCATAATCGTTAAATAGTTCTCTGGAACCAAGCCCGGAGCAGTTAACGACCAGAGAGTTTGATTCGAAACATTCATTTATTTCTTTGATGTCGCGGATACTAAAACTAACACCCATTTCAATTGCCGAGCGGTGAAGATATTGCAGGTAAATCGAGCTATCTATTACCGGAACTCTGTAGTGACAACACTTTCTTGCTCCTATCGGCAACTCGACTATTCTTTCTTCCAATCTAAAAGAGTCCACGCATTCATGCCACCATGGAATATTTCCGCTGGGCATGATCAGTTCATTAAAGTCTTTCCAAACTACTCCGGAATCGTGATTCAAAGATAGTTTTCTGAACTGACTCATAGAGACGTTCATCCAGTTTGCGACCTTGTCGAATGGTTCTGCTTTATAAGGATAAAAAAACGCCGCCGCCACCGCTGAGGTGGTTTGATCAAAACTGGATCTTGCGATCACTTTTACTTTATAGTTTTCTCTAGCAAGACAATAAGCAGTTGTTAAACCAATCACGCCATTGCCAATAACTACAATATCTTCCACTAATTTAGCTCAAATACCAACTTCATTTCTTTTCCGCCATTGAGCAAACTGAAAGCTTCTTCGAATTGTTCGAGCGGATAGGTCTTGTCGGTGATGATTTTGAGCAGTTTGGATTGAATATCAAGACGGTCTGATTTCAACAGCCTGAGCATAGTTTCCCAGGTGCCGAACATTTTGCGTCCGAAAATTCCTTTCACATTGACGCCTTTCCAAATGACACTACCAGCGATATCAAAGTCTTTTAAGGGAGTTCTGGTTATACCAAGAAGCAAAACTTCGCCGCCGTTTTTCACTACGGCAAAAGCGTCTTCATAGGCTGAAGGAGCACCGGACATTTCCAGCACCACATCCACGCCGTTGGCAAATGACTCGTATTTTTCCACGGTCGATATAAACTCTTTTGAACCCTTTGCCACATCGAAGCAAAAATCGACACCAAAATGTCCGGCAAGTTCAAATCGTCTTTGCGTGTCCACAGCTTCAGTGAGATAAATGCGCGCGGCCCCAAACTCTTTGCAGAGCATAGCAGCCATCAAGCCCAGAGGTCCGGCCCCTAAAATAGCCACCGATTTTCCTCTTACATCGGCTTCATAGACTGTATGAACCGCATTGCCGAATGCATCCAGCATTGAGCCTATCTTGGTTGGAATTTTTGAAGTATCGCCGTCTTTGCCCAGCAAAATTACATTCTTATATGGAACGCAAACATACTGAGCAAAACATCCGTCCAGATGAACACCCTTCACTTTCACTTTTGTGCAGATATGCTCGTCTCCGGTGCGGCACTGCAAACAATGA
>CAZEQP010000575.1:0-3111 GCA_964514345.1 uncultured Candidatus Obscuribacterales bacterium | reverse complement strand
AGCCGGCCGTTGTTCGGGTTCAGCTCGATCGCTTTTTCGACGCTCCGGATCGCCGCCGGCGTGTCCTCCTTCGCCACATAGGCCTCGCCCATGACCGCATAGGTCTGGCTGGAGGCCGGGAATAGCTCGGCGTTCATCGTCAGAAAGCGCAGCGCTCCGTCCGGGTTCTCGGCGGCAGTCCTGCCGTTTTTGCGCGCAGCATGGTAATTTCAAGTTCACGACAAAGATTTGCCGCTTCAACATCCAGGTCGTATTTGACTTCCATATGATCCGAAACAAAACCAATAGGAGAAATGATCACTTCAAGATAGCCGTCGGCAGCCACTTCTTGCAAGTGATCAAGAATATCCGGCTCCAGCCATTTGTGTTCGGGAGGCCCGCTGCGACTTTGAAAAACCACTTTCCAGCTTTTAATTCCCTGCCTTTGTGCGATCATTGCTGCCACTTCATTCAACTCACTTTCGTAAGTGCAGGCATCGGCCATGGTGACAGGCAGGCTGTGAGCGACAAAGGCAACATGAACCAGTCTTTTGTTGTCGATCTGGGAAAGACATTCTTTCAGACGTTCTTCATTGGCCGAAACAAATCCGGGATGATTGAAGAAGGGGCGAATCTTATCAACGATTGGAACCACTTTTTCCGGATGTTTTTTCCTGAACTCATTTTGAGCGGATTCTATGTCTTCAAGATATTGTCTGCAACTGGAATATGAACTATAAGCCGAAGTTACAAAAGCAAGCGCCTTATTAACGCCGGCGTCAGACATTTCTTCCAGGGCGTCAAGTAAATACGGCTTCCAGTTTCTGTTACCCCAGAATACAGGCAGATTAATTTGACGAGACTCCAGTTCTTCTTTTAATACAGAAATAAGTTTGCGATTCTGCTCGTTTATTGGACTGACGCCACCGAATAATTCGTAGTGTTTCGCCACTTCAGAAAGGCGCGTCTCGGGCACATTGCGCCCGCGGGTGACATTTCTCAAAAAGGGCATGACATCGTCCATCCCTTCCGGACCGCCGAAAGAAAGAACTAATATTGCATCGTATGAATTTACCAAGTTTGACTTTTCCATTATTGAGGCGAAATTATAACAGTCCTCTTGAAGAATCGCTGCAGCAAGTTAAAATGAAAAATAATCATGGCTAAAATTTTGATTGTTGAAGATGAAAAAGATCTGGCCACTCTCATAGGCAACTGGTTGAAACGCGAGCACCATCTTGTAGAGATTGTATATGATGGCGTGGCAGCCCTGGAGCAACTGCGTTTCAGCTCTTTTGATGTCATTATTCTGGATTGGATGCTTCCCAAGCTTTCAGGCATTGACGTATGCAAAGATTACAGAAATCATGGCGGTGACGCTTGTGTTCTCATGATAACGGCTCGAGACGGACTGGATAACAAAGAGACCGGATTAAATGCACGAGTAGATGATTAGATCACCAAGCCGCTCGAACTGAAAGAGCTTTCAATGCGGGTCAATGCTCATCTCAGACGAGCCAAACAAACGGTTCACACAACATTTGATATCCGCGACATACATATAGATATAGATAATCATAAAGTTTTCAAAGCAGGCAAAGAAATTCATCTTCTTCCAAAAGAATTCAGACTGCTTGAGTTTTTCATTCGTCATCCAAACAGAATTTTCAGTGCCGAAGAATTGATTTCTTGCGTCTGGGAATCGGATTCACTGGCCCAAAACGACACAGTGCGCGGACATATCAATCGTTTGAGAAAAAAATTGGACGATGCGGAAGGACCGTCCATTGTAGGGACTGTACACGGAGTGGGATATAAACTGGCGCTGGATGAGAATCTGAGCTGACCATGGTAAAACGGCTCCGTCTCAAGCTTGCCGTTTATTTTGCTCTATTCGTTCTTATCTTGTATGAGCTTGGAGTGCTGGGTTCGGTTGGAATTTTTCAGTGGGGACTTTCGCGCTCCATGGATATTCTGCTCCAGGATTTGCTGGCAGAAACTCGTCCCAGTGTTGAAATAACAGAAGAAATACCATCACTGTCCAATTGGGCGGGAGCGGCTCAACGCGAACATTCTCCTGTTCTTGCCATCGTGCAGATTTATGACACTGAACGCCGGCTGATTCAGCATTTCGGACCTCCCGGAATCCAGAATCTGGGTTCCGGTCATTTTTTCAGCAAAGACAAATCAATATCGGTTCGCTCTTTGTATCAACCTATCATTCACCAGGGAAAATCGTATGGATTCCTGCAAATTCAAGTTTCCACAGCATCGGACGACAAAATTTTCAACGACATGCTGCTTGCTACTTTTCTTGTTGTGCCTTTCCTGGCTCTGGGAGTGGTTGTGGCTGGATATCAATTTGCCGGAATCGCTCTAAGACCGGTGGAAGAAACGCTCAATCTTTTCAAAAGATTCGTAGCCGATGCCGGACATGAACTCAAAACGCCGATTTCGGTAATAGAGGCGGCAACTGAAACATTGAGCGCGGTTCAAAATAAGAAAGAGATTGAAAAGTCTGACCTTGAATTTGAACTGGAAACCATCAGCAAGGCAAACAGGCGCATGAAAGAACTGACATCAGACCTTTTGTTTTTAGCCCGAGTGGAAGACCAGGCCATCGTATTCAGGCGTAGAGAAATAGAAATGTCCGAACTAATTGAGGAGGTGCTTGATCAGTTCAGGCCACTGGCAAAATCAAAAAATCTTGATTTAACTGTGGAAGCCGATACCCAGGTGAAAGTGGAGGGCGAACCTGAATCAATTCACCAGTTAATCAGCAATTTGATAAGCAATGCCATTCGATACAGTGATCAAGGAAAGATTCTTGTGCGTCTTTCTGAATCGGATACTTGCGCTGTAATTGAAGTCAGCGACACAGGGATAGGCATTTCAGAAGTAGACAAAGATAATATTTTTCACAGATTTCATCGCAGTGAAGAATCACGCAGTCGTGAAGCCGGTGGCGCCGGGCTGGGGCTTTCCATAGTCAAAGCGGTGGTGGAGGCGCATAAAGGCTCTATTTCAGTGGATTCTGAGCTGGGCAGGGGCAGCACGTTTACAGTTCGGCTTCCCAAAAAGCTTGCCTAGTCTGAAAAATTGACTACGTAATTCACCCTTAAATAAGAGGAT
>CAZEQP010000574.1:0-3115 GCA_964514345.1 uncultured Candidatus Obscuribacterales bacterium | reverse complement strand
GGGAAAATACGGAAGGCGCCCGAATGGACGAGGACACCGCCTTGAAAGCGGCTGCCTCGAAAGGGGTTGGGGGTTCGAGTCCCTCCTGCTCCGCCATTTTATTGCCATGAAAATATTAGTCGGCATTACAACGAGCGATCTGACCGGACTCGACCATAAGGCAGCCGGTATTTCGTCGCCTTCTGGTTTGACTGTAATCGACGATGAAAAAACGACGATGCAAGTGCCGCCCGGCAAAGTGCTTGTCATTCGCGCTCTGGTGGACGGAATGTTCGGCAAAGACGCCCTTGAATACAAAATAGACGGACAACTGAAACATGTCACAAAGAAAAAGCTTTTGATCAAGCCCTCTAAGGGCTCCAGTCTGTCGATAAACACAATCAGCCGGGAATATGCCAGGGGCAGATCAACACCGGTCTATAACGGCGAAATAGAGCCGTCTGCCCATGAGGGTAAATTGCGCATTTCTTTGCGGACCGAACTGGACCAATATTTAAAAGGCGTTTTACAATCGGAAGTCCCCGCCTCTTATCCGCTTGAGGCAATCAAAGCCCAGGCGGTGGCAGCGCGAACTTATGCTTTGAGACCACGCATCAATCATTTGAAACGTGACGGCATCAATGTTTGTGATTCTTATTTATGTTGCCAGTATTTCGGTGGGGCAAAAAGCCAGCCTGCTGAAAATCATTTGAAAGCAATTGCACAAACGGCAGGGCAGGTGCTTACCTATGAGAATAAGCCCATTCTCGCTTTGTTCAGCTCAAACTCAGGCGGTCACACTGAAGATTATGATATTTGTTTTTCCGACCCTGAAACAAAAGAATTTCCGCCTGCGCCATTGCCATATTTAAGAGGCGTCTGGGAAACCAAAACCGGCAAAGCTCCCAACGACTTTGACCTGAGCAATGAAAAGCAATTGCGCGCATTTTATGCGACGGCTCCTTTTACAGAAGATAAAACAAGTTCACATTACAGATGGAAAGTGCATTTAACCGCAAATCAGCTTGAATCGCATTTGCATAATAATATACGCAAACTTCTAGCCAATCCGGAAGCTGCACCATATATAGTGCCACCTGAATCCAACGAATTCGGTCATATAAACGGCTTCACAGTCAACAAAAGAGGAAGGGCAGGCACTATTGTCGAATTGTCGGTTTCCACTTCAAGCGGCGACTGGATTGTCAGGAAAGAGCTTGTCATTCGCGACTTTTTCGCCGTTCCTCCAGCTGGTCTGAAACGTCTAAAAAGCGCCAGAATTTTCTTTGATCAAGAAAGAGATAAAACCGGATTATTATCCGCATTGACTATTTACGGAACCGGCTGGGGACACGGCGTAGGTATGCAGCAATCAGGGGCTTGCGCTTTCGCCAAAGCCGGTCTTGATTATCGGTCAATTTTGAATCACTATTACACCTTGGTTTCTATTGACAAGGTTTGAGAATAGCCTTTATATCGGATTTATGATAAGAATAACTGAGATTTATTTGTGCTTTTTCAGGTCTAAATTAAAGATGCTCAGCAAAAAAAGAACTGTCGCAACAATGATATGTGTCATTTTGTTCTCAACTGCCTGTGGAAAAATTCCCGGTCCGGATTCCACTTTAGGCAACAGCATGGGTGGCGCCCCTAGCGGCGGCGGCTCCGGCACTCCCGGAAACTGGATTGATACGGTGGCTTCAGCCAGACAGGCACGCTCTAAAGGTGATGCTGCCGGAACTGAAAAACTCTTTTTGGAAGCCATAGAACAATGCAAAAAGAAAAATGGTGATGAAAGCATAGAAGTGGCAATGTGCTATGAAGAACTTGCCGATTTTTATCGTGAAACGCAAGATTGGTTAAAAGCTTTAAAAGCGTACAAAGAAGATATTAAGATAATCCAGAAAGTCGATCCGCAGCGTGATTTGACAGTACTGCGCAAAAATTTCAAAATCGTGAAAAAGAAATGCAAAGAATACGGACTGGAAGAAAAAGATCCGGCTAATGCAGGCAAAACTGAAGATAAAGAGACCGATTCAGGCTCTGATTCAAAATAGGAAGAAAGATTTGAGAAAATCTCCCTGGCGAAAATTTTTACTCGTTTCTACCGTGACTTTTTCAAGCATGGCGCTTCTCAGCGGGTGTTTCAAAAAATGGACCTTTGAAGAAGTGGAAGCGTGGTACGAAAAGCATCCTGAGACTTTCACCGAATATATGGAATTTGCCCGCGAAAAGACTTTGGCCGGCAAGACTGAGCGAGCCGAGCAATTGTATAAAGAAGCCATTTCAATGACAGATGCAGAATTCGGCTCTGACGATATGAGAATTGCCACAGCTGCCGGTGAACTGGCAGAACTGTACGAAAAACAAGGACGTTTCAACGAATCAGAAAAATATTTCCGTCAAGCATATGAAGTGCAAAAGAAACATTTGCCGCCGGGCAACAGAGATTTGACCAAAACAAAAAAATCTCTGGCCGGTGTATTGATGAAACTCTATAAAAAAGACGAAGCCGACTATATTTTGACCGGCAGAAAGCCGGCTAAACCGACCCCTGCAGCATCTACCTCAACAGGCGACGACGGTCAGCCCAGGCGCAAACGCCAGCGCGTCGACCTGAACTTAGACTGACAAGAAAACATAACCGATAACGGATGTGTTTGTTTAGGTGACCTGAGCCTGGTCGGAAGCTTAGACGCCGCCTTCTTTCAATTCGATTTGCTTGCCTTTCAGACGCATGCGGAATTTGAATTCTTGCGTTTTGGTGATAGGCGGATTTTCGAATTTACCAACATCGGTTACCGCTTTTTCAAGGGCTTTGCTCAATTTCTCTTGCTTGGCATTTTCTTCAGTGCCTTGCTTTTCAATTCGCTTGATATTGCCTTCGCGATCTATACCGATGACCCATGAAGGCAGTTTCCAGGCTTTGGGTTTGCCTGTTTCTTTTTCCACCTGGTCTGCATGTTCGGCGGCATCTTCAGGCATTTCAAATTTATCCTGGATAAGCTTTTGTGCCTCAGCGATAAATTTGTCTATGTCCTCATCTGTCGACATTTTGACGATTTTCTTGTTGCCGTCGCCTTCTTCGTCATCTTCTTCTTCAGTGATTACAGCCGGCTTGTCTTTGTTAACTTCT
>CAZEQP010000573.1:0-3121 GCA_964514345.1 uncultured Candidatus Obscuribacterales bacterium | reverse complement strand
CACTGAACCTTATTTTCTCGTTTTGAGAAATTCCGGAATATCCAGTATGTCGCTTGCGACCTTTTGCATGTCTTCATTTGTGTTGGAGCCGCCGCCGCCAGCCAGAACCGGTCTGGGCATTTCTTGCGAAACTTGAGTGGTTCTGCGTTGGTAGGGGTTACGGATATCGGTTCCTGTAGCGTTGACCATCGGTCTTTGTGTTTGAGCTGCTTGTTGAGCATTCAAAATAGCCATGTCGAATCCTGTGGCGATGACTGTGATCAATACTTCGCCTTGCAGTCTGTCGTCGAGTACTGCACCGAATATGATGTTGGCGTCTTCCGAAACAGCTTCGTAAATTACGTTGGCTGCCTCCTGCACTTCATGCAATGTCAGGTCGGATCCGCCTGTCACACTGAAGATGACACCAGAAGCGCCTTCGATTGTGGACTCGAGCAATGGGCTGTTGATGGCGTTGCGAGCTGCTTCCACTGCTCTGCCTTCGCCTGACGAACGTCCCACACCCATCAAGGCTGAACCGGCTGTTTGCATTACTGCTTTCACATCGGCAAAGTCCACATTTATAAGTCCGGGCACTGTGATGATGTCCGAAATGCCTTGAACACCTTGCATCAATACTTTGTCGGCTTCAACAAAAGCTTCCTGCATTGAGGCTCTATGGTCGACCACTTCCAGAAGTCTCTGGTTGGGGATGACTATAAGAGTATCTACTTTTGATTTGATTTCGACGATGCCGTTTTCTGCTTGATTGGCTCTGCGGCGACCTTCAAACAAGAATGGACGCGACACCACACCTACTGTAAGGGCACCTTGTTCTTTGGCAACTTCAGCCACTATGTGCGCGGCACCGGTTCCGGTTCCGCCGCCCATGCCGGCTGCAATAAAGACCATGTCGGCACCTTTGATTGCTTCGGCAATTTCTTCGCGGCTTTCTTCAGCTGCCTTAGTGCCGACTTGCGGATTGCCGCCGGCTCCAAGACCTCTGGTCAATTTGGCGCCTATCTGCAAACGATTTTTTGAAGCCGAATGCTCAAGCGCTTGAGCGTCGGTGTTGCATGACCAAAATTCGACGTTATTCAATCCGGCTGCAATCATTCTGTGGACCGCATTGGATCCGGCTCCGCCGACACCGATAACTTTTATATTTGCTTTTAGTTCCAAGTTCTTCACCTGTTCTTTCTTTACAGCTTGCTCTAGCACGCTTACACCCTCGCAGTACCAACCTATGTATTTGCCACCGGACAAGTATTAGGGATGCGGGGTGACGCTAAGTTATGCGCGTGTCCGCTGCTGTATATGTCCTAGTTCGTTAAATGGTAGAACTTAGAGCGCCGGTTTGCAAGTAAGCTAGATACTTATGTTTTTAAGCTTTTTAAAAGCTTAATGATGGTTGAAAAGAGCGAATTTCAAATTTACTTGAGATTTCTTGACTACCCCAAAAATCATAAAAAACGGCATCTGGCGCCCAATTAAGATGTTCTAACTTACTGGCGTTTCTCCGACACCTTTTTCTTGATCATGGCTTGAGTCTTGAGATAAGCCTTGTTTCCCGGATCTAGAGCCACCGCTTTGTCGGCAAAAACAAGAGCTTCTTTGAAATGACCGCCGCCTGCTCTCAGACCGGCAAGGAGCCTGTAGGCATCGCCATTTTTATCATCCAGATCTACACATTTTTTTAGAGCCGTTTCAGCTTCGTCCAGTTTGCTTAGAGCAAGATAAGCCGAGCCCAGATAGAAATAAGCATTGGCATCACGCGAATTTAAATCAAGTGCTTTTTTCAATTCAGACACTTGACCGTCTGCATCGCCTTTCAGTCCCAGAGCCGCACCTAACTCACGATGAGCATCTGCGTGATCTTTGTTTAATTTAATTGTCTCGCGATAATACTTAATAGAATCGTCCATTTTGCCGGCGCGCATATACAACTGGCCTACTCGATAATTTATGTTGGCATCATTTGGATTGCGATCACGCCCTTCCAACAAGGCTTTCAAAGCATCGGCGTCCTTGTTTTGCTTCAAATATATGCGCGAGATATACACATACGGCTGTGAGTCGGTAGGCGAAATCTTAGTCGCAGCCTTGAATTGCTCAAGAGCTGCATTCAAATCTCCGGACAATAAATATGCTTGTCCTAATTTCACCCTGATTTCAGATTTATTAGGATTCACCTGCACAGCCGATTTATAACGCAGTATAGTGCGGTCGATATGTTCCTCGTCGTCCTTGCTTAAGGAAGTATCGCCAGCAAATGCCGGCTGGATATACAAAACGGATATCCCAGCTAATGCACCAGCCGCAAGGCTCAGCAAGAATTTTTTCTCTATGAGGTTTTTATTCATTTTGTTTCTACCTTTGTATTTTGAACCAAGGATCTAACACTTGAATGTGTATTCGATTTTTCAATGATTGAAAGAAGCGCGGCTTTGGAAGCCGGATCTTTAGGATTGAGTTGAATTGCTTTTCGATAATATTCAATGGCGTTGTCTTGCTCACCTGCTTGTTTGTAAGCGTCAGCCAGAGCCAGGGTGGCAAAATAATTACCGGGTGAACGTTCCAAAATCTTGCCCAGAACGGCAATTGCCTGCTTCTCTTGCTTGCTCATCATATAGGCGCGAGAAAGTCCGATGAACGCCAGATCATTTTTAGGGTCGATTCCAACTACTTTCATAAAGCAAGTTTTTGCTTTTTCAGTATCCATTTTTTTCAAATAAACGGTGCCCAGATTGTATAAAGCAATGACATTCTTGGGATTGGCTTTGAGCAAAATGTCGAATTGTTCAACTGCTCTGTCCAGAAAGCCGCAATTGTGCAAACAAAGAGCATAATTTCCCCGCACTTCGTTGTCTTGCGGTCGCAAAGCCAGAACCTGGCGCAGTTGACCACCGGCCTCGTCATAATTTCCCTGCTTCAGAAAAATAGCTGCAATTTCCATGCGAGTTTCAAGATTTTCTTCAGGCATTTTGGATGCCTGATTGTTCACAAAGAGTGCCTTATAAAACTCATTAAGAGCCTGCTCTTCCTGTCCCAGACGGGCAAGAGCCTTGCCCAGACGCAAATGTCCTTTTGCATCTTCCGGATTCTGGTCTACACAAATCTGATAAGCCTGGCAAGCCTCACT
>CAZEQP010000572.1:0-3122 GCA_964514345.1 uncultured Candidatus Obscuribacterales bacterium | reverse complement strand
GAATCCATCTGCTGGGAGTGGATTTGTGGGGAAGTTCTTTCAACGAATCAAGCGGAATTGATGCGTTGTCTGAATCAAGGGCGGCCAGTAATTTTCCAAAATGAAACATGATTATTATCGTTTTTATCGGCAGGTCTTCGGGTTGGGCTTAATGGTTGAGAATCCGCCGTCGATTCCTATCACCTGTCCGGTGATCCAGGTGGAAGCGTCGGTCAAAAGATATTCAATGGCTGAAGCGATATCGCAAACCGTGCCTACCCGCCCCAGAGGGTATTGTTCTTTAATAGCCTCCATTTGCGATTTGTTCTGCTGAACATTTATATTGAGATTGCTTTCGGTGAAGCCCGGGGAAACTGCGTTAATTCTGATTTTGTGGCGGGCGTAAGTGGCTGCGGCACTGCGTGTCAAACCTAGAATTCCTGCTTTGGCGGCACTTATCGCTTCATGATTGGGCAGTCCGATTGAAGCAGCTACAGAAGATGTGAGGACTATCGAGCCGCCTTCTTGTCGCATCGCTTGAACCGCGTACTTAACACAGGCAAATGCGGAAGTTAAATTGGTGCTTATCGTTTCGCTCCACTCGCGCTCGATTGTGAGATGTGCAGGTTTAACGCAGATTGAACCGATGCAATGAGCCACTCCGTCCAGCCGGCCATAATGTTCTTTGGCTGCGTTTATACAGTCTTCCACCTCGTTAAATCGGGTCGCGTCGGCACAATAGTAACGAGCTTGTAAGCTGTCGGCGACTAAGGACAGTTTGTCTGAATTGCGTCCTACCAGAAGCAACTTGTACCCTTTGTGGGCAAGCGATTCAGAAAGAGCGGCTCCTATCGAGCCGTAGCCGCCGAAAATGACAAAGGTTTTCTTTTCTTGCATAATGATGTAATCTTTCCACTCAGAAGTGAACTTGCAATGACCGTATTCAGGGATTGAGATTTGTCCAAAATTTTGATTGTCGATGATGAAGTGGATCTTCTGGATGTTTTGAAAATCACTCTGGAAGCCAAAGGACATATAGTTCAGGCGGTGAAATCCGGGACTGAGGCTCTGGATTATTTGCGTGTTTATCAATACGATTTGATAATTCTGGACTGGATGATGCCGCACATGACCGGCGTAGATGTGCTTGCCCAATACCGCAACAAACAGGATGGTAAAGCCCCGGTGTTGATGTTGACTGCCAGAGCCTCTCTTGATGACAAGGAGAGCGGGCTTGACATGGGGGCCGACGACTACCTGACAAAGCCTTTTGAAAATCGCGAATTGTTGGCCAGGGTAAGAGCGCTTTTGCGTCGTCCGCAGAGTTTGTGTCCCACAGTGTTGAAAGCGCAAGACATAGAATTGGACCCGGTGCAGTGTCAGATTAGAAAAAAGGGAAAACTGCTCAGTGTGCGCCCTAAAGTTTACAGCTTACTTGAGTTTTTCATGAGACACCCCAAACAAATGTTTGAACCGCAGCAAATATTGGATCGTGTCTGGTCGGATGACAGCACCGCATCAATCGAGACATTGCGCACTCATATCAAACTACTGCGCAAAGCGCTGGGATTCAATAAAAGCAATTCGATGCTTGAAAGTGTGCGGAATCTGGGATATCGCTTCAATCCGGAGATTCAAGCAAAGGAAGAGTGAACCAGAAGGTAGATCCTTTTCCCGGCGAACTTTCAACACCGATATGACCATGATGCAATTCGATAATTGACTTGCTGATTGAAAGTCCAAGACCTGTCCCATTTTTAGGTCTCCGATCGGATGAGTCCAATTGCTGGAATTGCACAAACAGCTTGTCGTGAAATTCAGTAGGTATCCCGGGACCCTGGTCATGTACTGAGAATCTGAAAGCATATTTTTCATCACTTGGACAATCAAGTCTAATTATTACTTTCGAATTGGCTTCAGAGTATTTGATGGCGTTGGATACAAGATTGCTGAGAACATCAGTGATTCGCTCAGGATCAAAAACCGCATCGGTGGCTGAAAACACCTGTTTTTCCAGGACCACCTTTTTGATTGCGGCAACAGGCTCGAAACTTTGTATCACTGTGTCTAGTATTTCTTCCGGATTCCATTTTTGAATATTTATTTTGAATTTCCCGGCCTGCAATTTTTTCCAGTCAAGAATATTATTGATAAGCTCGATCAGACGCTTGCAATTTGAAAGGGCGATTCCAACCAGCTTTTTGCCGGGCGAATTCAGTTTGGACACTGAGCCGTCTTCCAGGGCAAGCAAAGATGCGTTAATCGACGATATAGGAGTGCGCAATTCGTGTGAAATCATCGAATAAAAATCAGACATTCTTTTTTCCAGTTCCAGCCTGGCTGTAACGTCATTTTGCACTCCGATAAAATTAACCAGTTTGCCTGAACTGTCATGAACAGCAGAAACAGTCAATTCGTTGTAAAAAAGAGACCCGTTTTTTCTATAATTTCGAATGACTGCGGTGATTGATTTTTCTTTTAAAATCGCATCTTTTATTAATGCAGTATTTTCTTGCTGTCTGTCTTCACCTTGCAAGAAGCGGCAGTTTTTACCAAGGATCTCATCCTGTTCATAACCCGTAAGCTTCATGAAAGCTGGGTTGGCATAAATTATGGGATTGTCAGGTAGTCTCGGGTCGGTCAGCACAATTCCGTTGGAAGCGGATTCCACCGCTCGCAAAAGTGTCAACCTGTCATTTTCAACCGGATACATATCCTGTTATTTTACAAGCTATTCTAATGATTACTACCCAGGGCATGTTTGAGACAATCTTCAATTTGAGGATATTTGAAAATATGATTGTACTCTTGCAGCTTTTCAGGCAACACTCTGGTGCTGGACAATAAAAGTTCATCTGCCATCTGTCCGAATACCAGTCGAGCGGCAAAATCAGGCATGGGGAAAATTGTGGGACGACTAATAACAGAACCAAGAGCCCTGGTGTATTCACTGTTTGTCACTGGATGTGGTGCCACTATATTGACCGGTCCTGTTATCGATTCATCCTGAGCGCAATGAATTATCGAACGTGCGGCATCTTCCAGATCTATCCAGCTCATGAATTGATGCCCGTCGCCTATAGTCCCACCCAGCCCCAACTTGAAAGGGGTCAGCATAGTGGCAAGGGCGCCTCCGTCCCGGG
>CAZEQP010000571.1:0-3124 GCA_964514345.1 uncultured Candidatus Obscuribacterales bacterium | reverse complement strand
TTTTCAGTTTGTTGATTGTTTCAACCATGTGCACAGGCACGCGGATTGTTCTGGATTTGTCAGCCAGGGCGCGTGTGATAGCTTGTCTAATCCACCAGGTGGCGTATGTAGAGAATTTATAACCGCGCTCATGATCGAACTTTTCAGAGGCTCTAATCAAACCGAGGTTGCCTTCTTGAATAAGATCAAGGAATGACAAACCCCGGCCGATATATTTCTTGGCGATAGATACGACCAGTCGCAGGTTGGCTTGAACCAATTTACGTTTGGCAATCATGTCGCCTTGCAGAATACGTCTTGCCAGTTCGATTTCTTCATCGGGCTTCAATAATTGAATGCGTCCTATCTCTCTCAGATATAAACGTACAGAGTCTTCGGTGGCGATTTCCCTTGTAGAGGGCAATTCAACCGGCTCGTCATCGTCATCTATGGAAGTGTCGTCTTCATCAATAATTGTAAACTGGTCATCATCCATAAGATCGAGTTCTTCCATCTCGTTTCTTTTGGCTATGTTGTCGTCTTCAACCAGCATTCCATTAACAACGCGCTCACGGCTAGGTGATTTCGATTTGGTCATTTAGCAACGCCTCTCCATTTGGGATTCACAAAAACGCCGGACTAGAACAGATGAGCCGGGCTGTCTGAGCCTGGGCTGTGTTCTATTGGGCTGATATTTGGTTTTTGAAAAGATGGGTCGAAAGCGGCCTTTGATTTTTATATTTGATTGTCCCTGAATGAATTATTGGGACCTTTTTAAAGCGCCGTGCTTGCGAAGAAATCCATGTAAAACCATCATAGGTGCGTTTTGTGTAATCAAGAGGGATCTAAATACTTCCATAATATTTCCATTAATCGGCTTTCAGAAATCGTTTGATTTTGCGCTTTTAGCCGCTGTTTATGGACTTTAGTACTGATCGCAACCAGACTTAAAAACGTAATGCTCCGGCAAATTCGGTAGAACTTGCGTGGCAAATACACCTCTAAATTCCAGTATAAGCGCGCTTTTTGATTTGTCACTAATATCTGAGGAAAATTGAGAATTGATTAACACAAATTATCTAAGTCTTGTTTTGGGCGCGTACTTGTTCGCGCAAAACCCTTATTTCATCACGGATTTCAGCGGCCTTTTCAAAATCCAGATTTTTGGCGTAAGTCTTCATTTTCTCTTCCAGCTTGGCGATTATCTTCTTGACATCTAATTTGGAGACTGAATTCGAATTGCCGAAAGGCAGGCTTTTCTCTCTGACTTGAAATACTTCTTCTTCGGCAGAATAAGTGTCCTCATCCCCGCGAAGTGAAAACAGAAGCGTGTTTGTGGTCTCTTTGACTATAGTGGTAGGAACGATATTATGTTCCTTATTATATGCAAGCTGAATTTCACGTCTGCGACTGGTCTCATCCATCGCCCCTTTCATCGAATCAGTCATTTTGTCTGCATATAAGATGACGCGGCCGGCTGCATTTCGTGCTGCCCGCCCGATTGTTTGAATCAAAGACCTCTGCGCCCGCAGGAATCCTTCTTTGTCTGCTTCCATGATGGCCACTAGAGTGACTTCAGGCAAATCCAGACCTTCACGCAATAAGTTCACCCCCACAAGCACATCAAATTTTCCCAGGCGCAAATCCTGCAATAATTCGACCCGCTCTAAAGCTTTAATTTCACTGTGCAGCCAGCGCACCCGAATTCCGATTTCTTGCAGATATTCAGTCAAATCTTCAGCCATGCGTTTTGTCAGTGTGGTGATTAAGACACGTTCTTTGGCTGCGGCTCTTATTTTTATCTCTTTAATAAGATCGTCTATTTGACCTTCAATCGGTCTCACTTCCACTTCAGGATCTACAAGTCCTGTGGGTCTTATTATTTGTTCTACAATTTGTTCGCTTTTTTCAAGTTCAAAGTCGCCGGGGGTGGCTGAGACATAAATGGTTTTTCCGATACGTTTGGAAAATTCATCGAATGTCAAAGGACGATTGTCTCTGGCGCAGGGCAGTCTGAATCCGTAGTCAATTAAAACGTCCTTGCGCGATCGATCTCCGGCGAACATGCCTCTTAATTGAGGAATTGAAACATGCGATTCGTCTATAAAAGTAAGAAAGCCGTTTTGACCGTATTTTCTCACAAAATAATCAACCAGAGTCTGTGGAGGCTCGCCCGGATTGCGGTTTTCCAGAATACGCGAATAATTTTCAATGCCGGTGCAATAGCCCACCTCACGCAACATTTCGATATCGAATCTGGTGCGTTGATTGAGCCTTTGTGCTTCCAACAATTTGTTTTGTTCGAGTAATTCATTGTGACGTTCGGTCAGTTCGGCTTCTATCTGAGTGATGGCACGATCAAGCTCTTCTTCGTCAGCCACATAGTGTTTTGCTGGATAAATTTTAACTGTGTTGGGAAGTTCTTCCACTTCGCCTGTCACCGGATTTGTAATGGCTATGCGCTCCACTGTTTCATCAAAAAATTCAATGCGAATCACGCGTTGTTCGTACGGAGGAAAAATTTCAAGCACATCGCCTCTGGAGCGGAACTTGGCACGTTCAATCACTATGTCGTTGCGCTCGTAATAAACCTGCACCAGCGCGCGCAAAAATTTATTGCGATTTAATTCGTCTCCGACTGTTACATCAAGTGCCCTCGAAAGATAACGCTCAGGCACGCCCAGACCGTAAATGCAGCTGACCGAAGCCACCACAACTACATCCGAACGTTCCCAGAGCGAGCGGGTGGTGGAGTGTCTCAGTCGATCTATTTCGTCATTGATGCTGGCTTCTTTTTCAATAAAAGTGTCGGTTGAAGGAATATAAGATTCAGGCTGATAGTAGTCGTAATAGCTGATGAAATATTCGACTGCATTTTCAGGAAAAAATGACTGCATTTCACTGCATAACTGAGCGGCCAGTGTTTTGTTGTGAGCCAAAATTAGTGCCGGCATTTGTGTTTGTTCAATCACATGTGCCATGGTCATAGTTTTGCCTGAACCTGTCACTCCAAGCAAGGTTTGGTATTTTAAATTCTCCCTGCTCATTGGTTGATGCCCCAAGTGGCGGATCCGAATTAAGTACTTGTACAATAGCACCGGGTAAGGGAGCTTGTGTTTGTTTATCTATTACCACACCCCTGATA
>CAZEQP010000570.1:0-3128 GCA_964514345.1 uncultured Candidatus Obscuribacterales bacterium | reverse complement strand
AAACTTGCCGACGGAAGAATTTATTCAGGCAGACAGGCTCTCAAAGTTGGTCTGGTGGACAAGCTTGGTTCATACAACGACTCAGTGGACGAATTACAGGCGATGTGCCGGACCAAATACAATTTGAAAAAAGACTTGCCTGTAAATGACGACACACCAGGCAATATTTTTGAAGCTTTGATGGATACATCATCCGATTCAGGATTATCGGATCTGGGTCGTATTGTTTCACTTTTGTCAGGACAAAAACAATTTGCTCTTGAGTCTTCAATGCAAGATAAATTGTTGCCTGTGCATATGCAATCAAGGTTTGCCGGTCAACCGCTCTGGATAATGGCTCACTAAAATGACCGATTCTGCTGCACTGCCTAATGATGAAAACGTACAAAATCCAGAAGTACAGGACTATTCTTTTGCTGATTATTTTTATGCTGCGCTCTTTGAGCCGGTTGAAACAATCAAAAAATTGTCCGCTGAATATCCTGTTCATGCCAAAGATTTGTGGTTCAACGCTTTTATTCTGGTATTTCTGGCCGGAGCGATTGCAGGGTGCGTAAGTGCTCAAAAACCAGCGGATGTGGTTTATAGAATCACTCTGGGCATCCTTGATTTGATGTTCAACTGGTATATCGCATCCTATGCCATGTCCGGTCTTTCTAATATGATGGGCAAAAGAAAATACACATTCAAAGAAAGTGCAAGCATAACCGGTCTGGCTTTTGCTCCTCTTGTACTTATAGGTTTGCTTGGTTGTTTAGCTGCTTTACCCAAAGTTGTTTATGCGCTGGCGATGACTGTACCCATTTACTGGTCTTTCTTTATTTTTGCCACCGCATACAGAATCTCACTGGGACTGACATATGTGCGTCTGGGGCTTCTAATTATGATTGTTCCGCCTCTGCTCTTTCTTGTGTATGCTTTCTGGTTTGGCTCTGCCATTCTCATGCTGCTTGGAACTCTTCTGCGCGCCAGCTAGTTAAGCATGAAAAAAGGCACTGTTCTTGCCATAGTCGGACCCACCGCCTCATCCAAAACAGCTCTGAGCATTGCACTTGCAAAAAAAATCGGCGCTGAGATAATTTGCTGCGATTCGCGGACTATCTATAAATATATGAATATCGGAACGGCCAAACCGACAGTGGAAGAACGTCAGGGCATCACTCATCATATGCTCGACATAGTGGAGCCGGATCAGATTTATACTGCTGCCCAATACAAAAATGATGCCGGTATCATTTTGGAAAATTTACTCGAAAAAAATCAATTTGCCATCGTTTGTGGTGGTACCGGTTTTTATGCCAAAGCTCTTTTGTCTGGTCTATCCATTCCGGAAGTTCCGCCCCAGGAGGATTTGCGCGCCGAACTGAAAGAGCGGGCTCAGAATGAGGGAATTGAAAAACTTTATTCAGAACTCAAAGAAATTGATCCTGTAGCAGCGCAAAAGATAGGACAAAACGACTTGTTTCGCATCATACGCGCACTTGAAGTAAGCAAATATCTGGGTGTGCCCTTTTCGCAGGCTGCCACAAAAAAAGAAGTTCCATACAATGTAGTTTGGATAGGTCTGAATTTTGACGACAGAACCATTTTGAAAAATCGCATAATCGATCGTTTAAATGTCCAGGCAAAGCAAGGACTGGAAGAGGAAGTGCGGCAGCTATACGAGAAATACGGAGCCTGTCAGATTTTGATGAATGCGGTTGGATACAAAGAAATAATTGAATATATAGATGGGAAAGTGACTTTTGAGGCGGCAATTGAAAATTGTGTTAAACATACTTATCAACTTTCTCGAAAACAAATTATTTTCTTTCGCGCAATTCCTGATATAGCCTGGTTTTTGGTGGATCAAGAAAAAGACTTGCTTGAAGCAGTGCAAAAACATATCGCTTTTTGACTAGACGCAAGCGCTTAAAGAGCTATACTAGTAAAGATCGATAATGTGACAGGTATGCGATGAACCAGGCAGAGAGCGCCTCGATAAAGCAAGTCGACTTACCCTTTTCAAATGGGCTGATGTCGGCCAGGACATGGAAAGCAACCACTGACAAATATGTGGCCGCAGTTCCTGAGCTGGGATTGCATTGCTACGGAGAAACCGAATCTGAAGCCTGTTTCAGACTTTTCACATCTTTGTTGAAATATTACCGTCAGCTGAAAGCGCATCAAGATCGCATCAGCGAAAAAGGTCACACTCATCTGAAACTTTTGTGCAAATGGGTGGATGGCATCGAGCAAAGAATGATGACACCTCGCATTGCCAGGCAAAATGTTTTGCCCTTGCGCTGACGCTAACCTTCAAATCAATTTTTCAATCCACGTTGCTGCAATATTATTTCAGTCTTATGTTCATGCAATGATTTTTCCAATCCCACCGGATACTGGTGCGGATTCAATAATCGCTTGATACTGGGGTGCAAACAAGCCAGTTGTTCACTCACATACGAGCGTGTTTTGTTCAAATCAACAAATGCATTTTCTACAAGCAATTTTCCATCTTTCATAACAGGCACAAGCAAATCAGTAAATTGTGCGTCGGTGCCAATTTTTTTACGCCTGGTGAAATCAACCGGGTCTACAATTGTCCAAGATTCAGGTGTTTTACCGGCGCAGTCATAAATGCAATCAGCAATAAATTGGTCGGCATTTTTGAATCGACGAATTTGCAAAATTCCCGGATTTGAAATTTTTGCCTGCTGCTCTGACAATTTCACACAATATCGCCAGTTTTGATCATTTCCATTTTCATTAAGAGCGGACAACTTATATACAATTCCCAGCGCTGGCTGGTCGTAACAAGTGACAAGTTTGGTTCCCACTGCCCAGCCGTCTATGGCTGCTCCCTGATAAATCAGTGAATCAATAATTCCTTCATCCAGATCATTGCTGGCTACAATTTTTGTTTCTGTCAGTCCGGCTTCATTCAGCAATTTGCGCGCTTCAATGCTCAAATAAGCCAGGTCGCCTGAATCCAGACGGATTCCCATCAATTTTTTGCCTTGCGACTTCAACTTCTGACCGACTTTAATAGCCAGTTTGACACCATTTATAGTGTCATAAGTGTCGACCAGCAAAAGACAGTTATTGGGAAAAATTTCAGCATAAGCTTCAAATGCGGCAAGCTCATT